>NZ_JBHVDD010000039.1:0-75327 GCF_042802995.1 Streptomyces sp. NPDC057438 | reverse complement strand
GTCCCACCGTCCGGGGCTTCGCGTCACTGTCGTGTCGCCGTTGCGGCACTCAGGGCTGTCGGCCGTGTCAGTGGCCGTAGCCGGACGGGCCGGGGTTGCCCTTGTGGTTGTCGTCGCTCTTGTTGACGCAGACGTTGCCGAAGGCGGGGTTCAGCAGACCGACGACGTTGATCGTGTTCCCGCACAGGTTGACCGGAATGTTGACGGGGACCTGGACGATGTTGCCCGAGAGGACACCCGGCGAGCCGACGGCCTTGGCCTCGGCGCCCGCGTCCGCCGAGGCCAGACCGGCGCCGCTGAGCACGACTGCGGACGTGCCGAGGGTGACGACGGCTGCCTTCGCGATGCGAGACATCACGTTCTCCTTCTTGATCGGTGAGCACGACCCCCACTTCGTGGCCGCACGCCCCTTCAACGCGCCCGCGCACCGGGGGTCACGGCGTCGACCTGGGGATCACCCGTTCCGAAGGGGAGTGTGGAGGCCGACGATCACCGACGGCGGAAACCGGAAACCGGAAACCGGACAGAGTGGAACTCTCCTGCGAGAAGGGCGAGGAGTGGGCGCCAACGTGCTGCTGTTCGATGCGGACTCCTACGCCTACGCGGCCGGTGTCCACGAAGGCCCGCTCGACGAGTGCGTCGCGCCGGCCTGGGCAGGCTCACCGCGGTGTTCGAGAAGGTACTTCCGTGATCGGTGACGAGTACGGGGCCACGTACTACACGCACGTGCGCGACATGGCCGTGCTGGCGGCCGACATCGAGACCTTGCGCGACAAGTAGACCTCCGACCGCCACGACGACCGCTCCCGCGGGCGCGCGGTGCGCCGAAGGGGCGGCCGCCTGACCTGAAAACGGCGCCTGGAGGCCGCCGGGGATCTCCCGGGCCGACCGGCGGGGACCGAGGCTTCTGTCCGGGAAATTCGACACGTGTTCGACAGGGCCGCCCGCGAAAACCCGCTGACAGTCGGACCGCCCCGGAATCTCGCCTTGAACCGCCGGGAGAGCGCCCGGGGGCTTGACCATGGCGGGCGATACCCGCTGTGACCAGTAAAAAGCCCTCCCGGAGGGAGGGCGGAGACTTGCGCCCCCGGCAGGACTCGAACCTGCGGCCAAGCGCTTAGAAGGCGCCTGCTCTATCCACTGAGCTACGGGGGCCGGGTGTGGTGGCCTCTGTCCTGGTGCCCGGGTGTGGGCGGATCCGTGACGTCACCGGGGACAAGGATAGGGCTCCCGAGTCCTTGACCCTGTTGCTTCGCCTCCGTGGCTCAATGTGGAGGTTCGGTGAAGCGGTCCTGATAATCGCAGGCAGGTACGAATCGTGCACCTCTTTTCGCGGCTCGGGCCCCGCATGTTGTGCACTCGTTATGCCTGCGCCCCTCTCGCCCCTTCCGTCCCTCTGCGTCCACTCGGCGCGCAGGCGTACTTATATGCTTCAGAATGTCCCCAAAATTGGGCATTCTTCGCATGTGGTGACCTTGGACGTACGGCCCCAGTTGCTCGACGCGCTCTCCGCCCTGCGCGACCGTGTCGCCGCCGCGCGCTTTCCGCTGCCCCTGGCAGGGGCCCCGCGCGCGCGTGCCAACCGCGACGAACTGCTCGCGCAACTCGACGACTACTTGGTGCCCCGGTTGCGGCAACCCGAAGCGCCGTTGCTGGCCGTGGTCGGGGGATCGACCGGAGCCGGCAAGTCCACTCTCGTCAACTCCCTGGTGGGGCGGAAGGTGAGCGAGGCCAGTGTGCTGCGGCCGACGACCCGTACGCCCGTACTGATCTGCCATCCCGATGACCACCACTGGTTCAGCGACATGCGTGTCCTGCCCCACCTGACCCGTGCGTGGCTGCCGCAGCGGGAACCCGGTCAGGATCCGGACGACGAGCCGTTCCCGCCGGGCGGGAACGGCGGCAAGGAGGGCGCACGCGTCCTGCGCGTCGAGACCGCCGACAGTCTTCCGCCCGGTCTCGCCCTGCTCGACGCCCCCGATGTCGACTCCCTGGACGCCGACAACCGCGTACTCGCCGCCGAACTGATCTGCGCCGCCGACATCTGGGTGATGGTCACCACGGCCTCCCGCTACGCCGACGCGGTGCCGTGGCATCTGCTGCGGTCCGCCAAGGAGCACCGGGCGACCCTGGTCACCGTCCTCGACCGGGTGCCCCACCAGGTGGTGTCCGAGGTCTCCCGGCAGTACGGGGCGCTGCTGACCAAGGCCGGGCTCGGTGACGTGCCCCGGTTCACCGTGCCCGAGCTGCCCGAGTCCGCCTGGGGCGGGGGGCTGCTGCCGGGCACCGCCGTCGCTCCGCTGCGGGCCTGGCTCGTCCAGCAGGCGACCGACCCCGCGGCCCGGCACGAGACCGTGGCCCGCACCGCGTACGGGGTCCTCGACTCGCTGCGGTCCCGGATGCCCGAGCTGGCGAGCGCGGCGGCCCAGCAGTACTCCACCGCCCTGCGGCTCACCGCCGCCGTCGACACGGCGTACGACAGCGAGTACGCGCGCGTGAAGGGCCGGCTGCAGTCGGGGGCGGTGCTTGCCGGGGACGCCCTCAAGCGGTGGCGCAGCTACCCGCTCGACTGCACCACCGGTGAACTGCTCGACGCCCTCGCCGAAAGCCTCGGCACCCTGCTGCTGTGCGCCGTCACCGCCGCCGACGAACGGATCGGCGAGACCTGGCGTCGCGAACCGGCCGCCGTGGCCGCCGGGCTGACGGAACGTGACGCCGCGCGCGAGAGCGTCGAGGACCGGATCGGGATCACCGTACGACGCTGGCGGCGCGTTCTGGAGGAGTACGCCGAGGAAGAGGTGCGCGACCTCGACCGCAGCGTCGCGCCGGACGTGGAGGCGGTGGCCGCACTGGGCGCCACGGCCCTGCTGGGCGGACGGCGGGCGCGGTCCGCGGGCGAGGGGCTCGCCGAACGGATCGGGGCGCACGGCGCGCTGCGGCTGCGCGACCGGGGCGGACGGCTGCTCACCGAGTACCTGGAGCGGGCCCTGGACACCGAGCGCGAACGCCGTCTCGCCCCGCTCTACGCACTCGACGTACACCCCGAACCACAGGCCGAACTCATCGCCGCCCTGTCCGTACTGCAGAAGGAGAGGTGACCGCCGTGACCGCCGTCACTGACCACACGGATCAGACCGGAGACGACGTCCCCGACAAGGGTGACGACAGGACGGGTGAGAGGAAGGGCGAGGGAAAGGGCGGCGGGAGGCCCGCGGAGGGCCGGGCCGGTCGTCCCGCGGAGGCCGGTGCCGGGCAAGGGCACCCGAGGGGTCCCGACGGGGGGCGATCGGAGAGGGCCGGAGGTGCGTGGTTCGAGGAGAGGCGCGCGGCGCCGGACCGGGGCGCCGACGCACCGGCCGGGCCGGGCCGCGAGCAGCGTGCCCGGGGCGAGAACGCCGCCCACGCACGCGTGCCCGACCGTTCCGGCGGCGGCGCGTACGGGGGTCCGGCCGGTGCCCCACCCGGTGGCCCGTCCGGTGATGCGTCCGGTGATCCGTCGCCGCGGACCGAGTCCGGCGATCCGTGGGACGACGGGCTCATCGCACGGCGTGTCACCGAGGCGGGGGCTGCCGAGCGTGCCCCGGGCGTGGAGCACAGGGCGCCGGTCGCCCAGCCGGTCCCGCTCGCGTACGACGGACGGCTGAGGTCGCGGCTCGACGCGCTGCGGGAGCTGGTGGGGGCGTCCCGCACACGGCTGGACAGCACGACCCTGGCGGAGGCCGGACGGGTGCTGGACGAGGCCGCGGCCCGGCGCAGGCTCTCGGGACAGCACACGGTCGTCGCCATCGCGGGCGCCACCGGGAGCGGCAAGTCCATGCTGTTCAACTCCCTCGCCGGAGTGACGATCTCGGAGACGGGCGTACGCCGGCCCACCACGGCCGCGCCCATCGCGTGCAGCTGGAGCGACGGAGCCGCGAGTCTCATCGACCGGCTGGGCATTCCGGGGCGGCTGCGACGGCGGCCGCTGCAGAGCCCGGAGGCGGAGGCCCAGCTGCGCGGGCTCGTGCTGGTGGACCTGCCCGACCACGACTCGGCGGCGGTGGAGCACCGGGAGCAGGTGGACCGGATCCTGGCGCTCGTGGACGCCGTCATCTGGGTCGTCGACCCGGAGAAGTACGCCGACGCCGTCCTCCACGAGCGCTATCTGCGGCCCCTGGCCGGCCACGCGGAGGTCATGTTCGTCGTCCTCAACCAGGTGGACCGGCTGCCCGGCGAGGCGGCCCACCAGGTGCTCGACGATCTGCGGCGACTGCTCGACGAGGACGGGATCGCGCTGGGGGAGCACGGCGAGCCCGGTGCCACCGTGCTCGCGCTGTCCGCGCTCACCGGGGACGGCGTGGGGGAACTGCGCGACGCGCTGGGGCAGTTCGTGGCCGAGCGGGGCGCTCCCGCCCGCCGGGTGCGCGCCGACCTGGACGCGGCGGCCGCGCGGTTGTGGCCCGTCTACGCGAACCAGCGGCGCACGGGGCTCAGCGAACGGGCCCGGGACGAGTTCGCCGCGCGGCTCGCGGACGCCGTCGGCGCCACCGCCGCGGGCGAGGCCGCCGAACGCCTCTGGCTGCGCCACGCCAACCGCGCGTGCGGTACCCCCTGGCTACGGCTGTGGCGGTGGTACCAGGGCCGTGGCGAACTCCCCACCGGGCGGCTCGCCCTGGCGGCGCCCGTGGACGAGGAGTCCACGGCGCGGCAGCGCGTCGAACAGGCCGTGCGCACGCTGTCGGAGCGCGCCGCGGCGGGACTGCCCGCACCCTGGGCCCAGGCGGTGCGCGATGCGGCCGTGCGCGGGGCGCAGGGGCTGCCCGAGGCGCTGGACGAGCTCGCCGTGCGGGTCGGGGCGCCGACGGGGCGGCCGCCGCGGCCGGGCTGGTGGCCCGCCGCGGTCCTCGCACAGGCGTCGATGACGCTGCTCCAGGTCGTCGGCGGCCTGTGGCTGCTGGGACAGATCATCGGCTTCATGGCACCGAATCTCGGCGTTCCGGTGCTGCTGATGGTGATCGGCATCGTCGGCGGCCCGGCCGTCGAGTGGGGCTGCCGCATGGCCGCGCGCGGTCCGGCACGGCGGTACGGCCACGAGGCGGAACGGCGGCTGCGGGAGGCTGCCGCCGGGTGCGGCCGGGCACGGGTGCTGGATCCGGTGGCCGCCGAACTGCTGCGGTACCGGGAGGTGCGCGAGCAGTACGGGCGGGTGCTGGGGGCGGCGCCGGTGGGGTGAGGCACGGTCTCCACCGGGGTGGTTCACCCCGTCGGGTGACGGAGTTGTCCACAACCGGCGGGTAGTGCACAGGGCTCGGCGGGCTCGTCCCGACGGCGGCAGTCTGAACACGCGGCGATCACAGCACCGCCGCACGACGGACGCAGCAGCCGTACGGGACGGGCCCGTACACGTGTCCGCTCGGCACGCCGGCCTCGGGGCCGGCGTCGAGGAGGGGGTTCGCGAGATGAACGAGACGATGGTGTGCGTGGTGGGGAACGTGGCGACCCAGCCGGTCTGCCGGGAGTTGTCCACGGGTTCGTCGGCCCGGTTCCGGCTGGCGGTGACCTCGCGGTACTGGGACCGGGAGAAGAACGAGTGGACCGACGGCCACACCAACTTCTTCACCGTGTGGGCGCGGCGCACGCTCGCCGCCAACGTGGCATCGTCCGTGTCACTGGGGGATCCGGTCGTGGTCCAGGGGCGGTTGAAGGTGCGCACCGAGCAGCGGGACGGGCAGAGCTGGGCCTCGGCGGACGTCGACGCGGTCGCCATCGGCCACGATCTCGCCCGGGGCACGTCGGCGTTCCGGCGGACGCCCCGAGGAGAGGCACCGGCGGCGGACCGGTCCCCGTCCCCGGCGGAGCCGAACTGGGAGACACCGCCGTCCGGCAGCCGGCTCGACCCCGGCGCCGAACTCAGGCCGGAACCAGCCGGGGTGACGTGAACTCAGCCCCGTGCGGAGCGTGGGACGGCGGTGCACACATGGTGAAGGGTCCGTGTGCACACCTGGGCAATTCGTCGACAGGAGCTGTTCATGGGCTGTGCACGCGATAACGATTCCGATTCGGATCGGTTGTCCGACGATACGACTGGGAAAGGTGGTGCGCCTCGTCCCTAGGATGCCGGGCATAGCTCACGGGGCTTCTGATTCTGCTGGTGGGACCACAACCCCCCACGTCAACGGGTCCTGCTCGAAGGGAAATTCTGTGCTTTCTTCGTTCTCGGCGTCGTTCTCCGGGTGGTCCGGGTGGGCCGCGCGCAGGCGAGGGGCTGCCCGCCTCGCCGCCGTGTCACTCGCGTCAGGCCTGGTCGTCGCGGGCGCGGTCGTCACCGCGGGCCCGGCCGCCGCCGAGGGCACGGCGCCGAGTTCGGGCGGGGCCACGGCGACCATGGACGGCCTCAGAACCTTCGGGACGGCCGTGCTCCGGACCGAGGACGGCCAGGAACAGCAGCTTCCCGCAGGGCTGTTCGAGATGTTCGTCGACGACGGCGGCACGCTGCAGACCTACTGCGTCGACGTCCAGAACCCCACGCAGAAGGACGCCGAGTACCGGGAGACCCCCTGGAGCGGCACCTCTCTCGGCGCCAACAAGCAGGCGGGCAGGATCCGCTGGATCCTGCAGAACTCCTACCCGCAGGTGAACGACCTCGCGGCACTCGCCGCCAAGGCCGGGACCAAGGGCCTCACCGAGGAGGACGCGGCCACCGGGACCCAGGTCGCGATCTGGCGGTACTCGGACGGGGCCGAGGTGACGGCCCTGGACCCGGAGGCGGAGAAGCTCGCGGACTACCTGGAGAAGAACGCGCGGGACCTGGCGGAACCGACCGCCTCCCTGACCCTCGACACGTCGGCGGTCTCCGGCCGGCCCGGGGAGCGGCTCGGACCCGTGACGGTGCACACCACCGCGGACGGCGTGACCGTGACCCCGCCCTCGGACGCCACGGCGGACGGCGTTCGGGTCGTCGACGCGAAGGGCGAGGACGTGACCGCGGCCGGGGACGGCAGCGAGCTGTACTTCGAGGTGCCCGAGAAGGCCGCGGACGGCTCGGCCGAGCTGACCGTGCAGGCCTCGACGACCGTGCCGGTCGGCCGCGCCTTCGCCTCCGAGAGCCGAAGCCAGACCCAGATCCTCGCCGGCTCCAGCGAGTCCACGGTCACCGCGACGGCGACCGCGCACTGGGCCGGTGAGGGCGCGATACCGGCCCTGTCCGCCGAGAAGAACTGCGCCGCCGGCGGTCTGGACCTCACCGCAGCAAACAAGGGCGACGAACCCTTCGCCTTCGAACTGATGGGGATCACCTACACCATCGAGGCGGGCGAGACCCGCACGGTGACGATCCCCTTGCAGGAGGACCAGGCGTACGACTTCACGATCGAGGGGCCGAACGGTCTCACGAAGCGGTTCCGGGGCGTTCTCGACTGCCGGACGGAGACCGCGGCCGGGGCAGGCGGCGACTCGGTCCAGACCCTGAGCGAGCCGAGCCCGGCGACGGTGGGCGGGGGTGAGGCGGTCGACACCGCCGGCGACCTCGCCGAGACCGGCAGCTCCGGCGCCACCCCGGTGATCGGCGGCATCGCCATCGGACTGGTCGTGATCGGCGGCGCGGTGATGATCCTTCTCCGCCGCCGGAACCCGTGAGGGACAGCGCTCCTTGACAACTCGACAGTGAGTGACCGCGCGATGACACACGCGTGCGACGCGGCCCCGGTACGCCCTCTCGGCGCCGGGGCCGCGTCGTTCGTCCGGGGGCTTCACCATCCGGTTTCCGTCGAGGGCTGGCCGTGCGGCAAGATGGGTGGTACTGCCCACTGCCAGATTTCAAGTTGCCGGACGGTTTCTCTTGGCTGAGTACATCTACACGATGCGCAAGACACGCAAGGCGCACGGCGACAAGGTGATCCTTGACGACGTCACGCTGAGCTTCCTTCCCGGCGCGAAGATCGGTGTGGTCGGTCCGAACGGTGCCGGAAAGTCCACCGTTCTCAAGATCATGGCGGGCCTCGAACAGCCCTCCAACGGCGACGCGTTCCTGTCGCCCGGCTACACCGTCGGCATGCTCCTGCAGGAGCCGCCGCTGGACGAGTCGAAGACGGTCCTGCAGAACGTCCAGGACGGCGCCGCCGAGATCATGGGCAAGCTCCACCGCTTCAACGAGGTCGCGGAGCTCATGGCGACCGACTACTCGGACGCGCTCCTCGACGAGATGGGCAAGCTCCAGGAGGACCTGGACCACGCGAACGCCTGGGACCTGGACACCCAGCTGGAGCAGGCCATGGACGCTCTGGGCTGCCCGCCCGGCGACTGGCCCGTCACCAACCTGTCCGGTGGTGAGCGCCGCCGCGTCGCCCTGTGCAAGCTGCTGCTCGAAGCGCCCGACCTGCTGCTGCTCGACGAGCCCACCAACCACCTGGACGCCGAGTCCGTGCAGTGGCTGGAGCAGCACCTCGCGAAGTACCCCGGCACCGTCGTCGCCGTCACCCACGACCGGTACTTCCTCGACAACGTCGCGGGCTGGATCCTGGAGCTCGACCGCGGCCGCGCGATCGGCTACGAGGGCAACTACTCCACCTACCTGGAGACCAAGCAGACCCGTCTCAAGGTAGAGGGCCAGAAGGACGCCAAGCGCGCCAAGCGGCTCAAGGAGGAGCTGGAGTGGGTCCGCTCCAACGCCAAGGGTCGCCAGGCCAAGTCCAAGGCCCGTCTCGCCCGGTACGAGGAGATGGCGGCCGAGGCCGACAAGATGCGGAAGCTGGACTTCGAGGAGATCCAGATCCCGCCGGGCCCGCGCCTGGGCAGTGTGGTCGTCGAGGTCAACAACCTCAGCAAGGCCTTCGGTGAGAAGGTCCTGATCGACGACCTCTCCTTCACCCTGCCGCGCAACGGCATCGTGGGCATCATCGGCCCGAACGGCGCCGGCAAGACGACCCTCTTCAAGATGATCCAGGGCCTGGAGGAGCCCGACTCCGGTTCGATCAAGGTCGGCGAGACCGTCAAGATCTCCTACGTCGACCAGAGCCGCGAGAACATCGACCCCAAGAAGACGCTGTGGGCCGTCGTCTCCGACGAGCTGGACTACATCAACGTCGGCCAGGTCGAGATGCCCTCCCGCGCCTACGTCTCCGCGTTCGGCTTCAAGGGCCCGGACCAGCAGAAGCCGGCCGGAGTGCTCTCCGGCGGTGAGCGCAACCGCCTCAACCTGGCACTCACCCTCAAGCTCGGCGGCAACCTGCTGCTCCTCGACGAGCCGACCAACGACCTCGACGTCGAGACCCTGTCGTCGCTGGAGAACGCGCTCCTGGAGTTCCCCGGCTGCGCCGTGGTCGTCTCCCACGACCGCTGGTTCCTGGACCGGGTGGCGACGCACATCCTCGCCTACGAGGGCGAGTCCAAGTGGTTCTGGTTCGAGGGCAACTTCGAGTCGTACGAGAAGAACAAGATCGAGCGGCTCGGCCCGGACGCCGCCCGTCCGCACCGCGCCACCTACAAGAAGCTGACCCGGGGCTGATCTTGCGCCACATCTACCGCTGCCCGCTGCGCTGGGCGGACATGGACGCGTACGGCCACGTCAACAACGTGGTCTTCCTCCGCTACCTGGAGGAAGCCCGTATCGACTTCCTGTTCCGCCCGGAGAAGGACTTCAAGCAGGGGTCCGTGGTGGCGCGCCACGAGATCGACTACAAGCGGCAGCTCGTGCACCGGCACAAGCCGGTGGACATCGAGCTGTGGATCACGGAGATACGAGCGGCGTCCTTCACGATCACCTACGAGGTCAAGGACCCGGAGCAGGTCTACGTCCGGGCCTCGACGGTGATCGTGCCGTTCGACTTCGCGACCCAGCGGCCCCGCCGGATCACCGCCGAGGAGCGCGAGTTCCTGGAGGAGTACCGGGACGACGAGGAGAGGGCCGTCGCCGCATGACGGTGCTCCACCTCGCCGACGAGGGGGAGGCGGCGGATCTCGCGGCCTTCCTCTCCCGACTGCTCCACTACGACCGTGGAGCAGCGGTGCGCCTCCAGGCGGCAGGCACCGCGCTGGCCGTCTTCGGGCGGCCGCCGTCCTTCGAGGTCCTGGCCATCAGGGCCGCCCGCCTCGCCAAGCCGTACGAGAACGGGCTCGACGTCACGCTCGACGTGACCGTGTCGGCCGGTGAACTCCTGGAGTCCGTCGACGAGTCCGCCGGCACGGCCGTCGTCCCGGCGGCGGTGACCGGGCCTCCGTGGGCCGGAGTGCTCCCCCCGCGCGGCGGCTGGCGGCCGGAGGCCGGGCTGCCGGCGCCGGACGCGCTGCGGGCGATGGTCTCCGCGGCGGTACGCGAGTTCCGCTCCCGCACCGAGGAACTGCCGCCCGAGCACCGCACACGGGCCGAACTCGACCGGATCGGGCGGGAGATCTGGACCCGGACGGTCGGGAACACCCCGCTGCCGGTCCGGGCCGTGCACGCGGCCCAGTCGCTCGGCTTCCTGCGCACCGCGCGGACGGTGGCCGGCGCACCCGAGCAGGCGTCGCCGGAACTGTTCTCTTCGGGCGCGTGGCTGCGGCTGCGCACGCCGTACGGGTCGGTCGCCGTGCGCAGGGCGGGCCTCGGGGCGCTCGACGTCAGCGTCCGCTGACCTCGCGCTTCCCCCGGCCGCTCAGCCCGGGGCGTTCACCATCGAGGCGGCCGCATACGTCAGGTAGTTCCACAGGATGCGCTCGTGCTCCTCGGAGAGCCCGAGCTCGTCGACGGCGTCGCGCATGTGCTTCAGCCAGGCGTCGTGGGCGGCGCGGTCGACGGTGAAGGGGGCGTGGCGCATGCGGAGCCGGGGGTGCCCGCGGTTCTCGCTGTAGGTGGTGGGGCCGCCCCAGTACTGGATCAGGAACAGCGTGAGACGGTCCTCGGCCGGGCCCAGGTCCTCCTCGGGATACATGGGTCGCAGGATCGGATCCTCGGCGACGCCCTCGTAGAAACGGCGCACGAGGCGCCGGAAGGTCTCCTCGCCACCGACCTGCTCGTAGAAGGTCTGCTCCTGCAGCGTGCCGCGCCGAATCTCGTTCACGTCACCCATGGTCTCAGACGCGTGGGAGGAGGTCTCCAGGCTTAGGACCATCCACGGGGGAGCGGGCGGGCGGATCGGTCGATTCCGGGTCCGATGCGGCGCGCTGCTCGCCTCCGGGGGCGTGCGGCCGCACAGTGGAGGTATGGGCACGCGCGCTGTGGACCACGACCTGGAACGTCTCGCCGCCGAGGCCCGGTCGGCGCTGGTGCGCGAGATCGGGGCCAGTGGGGCGTGGGACGCCGACCCGCAGTGGCGCAAGGCGTTCGAGAGCGTTCCCCGGCACCTGTTCGTGCCCTACTACTACGTGAGCGCCGTGGGCGGCTTCGAGCGGCTGTGGGGCGAGGAGCGGGACCCGAGGCGGCGCGAGCGGTGGGTGCGCGGGGCCTACGCCGACGCCCCGCTCGCCACCCGGCTGCGTGACGGGCGGCTGATCTCCTCCAGCAGCCAGCCGTCGCTGATGGCGAAGATGCTGGCCGAGCTGGAGGTGGAGGACGGCCACCGGGTCCTGGAGATCGGCGCCGGCACCGGGTACAACGCCGCCCTGCTCGCGCACCGGCTCGGGGACGACCTGGTCACGACCGTCGATCTGGACGCCGACATCACGGAGGCGGCGCGCAGGCATCTGGACGCCGCCGGCTACCACCCGACCGTCGTCACCGCGGACGGGGCCCGTGGGGTGCCCGAGCGGGCGCCGTACGACCGGATCATCGCCACCTGCACCCTGCCGTCCATCCCGCGCGCCTGGCTCGCCCAGTGCGCCCCCGGTGCGCGCATCCTGACGCCGCTGGCCACCGGTCTGGTGCGGCTGCGGGTGGAGGACGCGGGGCGGGCCGAGGGGCGTTTCCTGCACACGTCGGCGTACTTCGTGCCGCTGCGCGGCGGCAGCGAGCCGGAGACGATGCATCCGCACCTCGGCGGGCTGCCGAGCCGGGCCAGGGACCACGAGCTCTTCCGGTTCCTGCTCGCGCTGACGACGGGCAGCCTCGACCCGCACGAGGCCCTCGCCCTGTGGCAGCGCGAGGACATGCCCGAGCGCGAGCGTTACGGCATCACGGTGCGCGGCGACCGTGCCTGGGCATGGCTGGACGACCCGGAAGGGCCGTACGCCTGGCCTCTCCCGGACTGAGGGCGGCCCCGGCCGGGGCGAGCCGATCCCGGAAGAACGACCGGGGCCGGCCGCATCGCTCGGCCGGCCCCGGTCTCTCGCTGCTGGGGTGGATCAGCCCCGACGGATCGTGATCGTCGTCCACGCGCCCACGTGCACCCGGTCCCCGTCCTGGAGGGGGATCGGGACGAACGGCTGGATGGGGTCCTCGGAACCGTTGACGGTGGTTCCGTTCGTGGAGTTCTGGTCGACCACGGCCCAGCTGCCGTCAGGCTGCTGCACCAGCACGGCGTGCTGGTGGGAGACGCCCGGGTCCTCCGGCGGCACCGAGAGATCGATGTCGGGGGTGTCACCGGTGGAGTGTCGGCGGCGCCCGATGGTGATCTGGTTGCCGGTGAGGGCGCGTCTCTGCTCCGGGGAGTAGGCGGGCAGGTTCAGGCCCGCCGCCTCGGGGCCCGAGCGCTGCATCATCGCCATGAAGTAGTCGCGGTCGGGACCGATGGTCGCGCTCCAGGACGTCGGAGCCTGCGGGTACGCGGGGCCGGGCGGAGCCTGGGTGGCACCGGGCTGCGGGTAGCCGTAGCCGCCGGGGCGGGCGCCCGGACCGCCGGGTCCCCCCTGACCGCCGGGTCCACCGGGTCCACCGGGCCCGCCGGGGCCGGTCGACGGCGGGGAGATCACCCAGTCGTCGTCGCCGAAGGCGGGACCGCCACCGGGGCCGCCCTGCCCACCGGGGCCGCCGCCGGGCCCTGCGGGCTGGGGTCGCCGGGTCTCCTGCGGGAAGGCGGGCGGGGCGGACGGCCCCGCCTGCTGGAACGCCTGCCGGGCGCCGCCGGGGCCCTGGCCGCCGGGGCCACCCGGTCCCGGTCCGCCGGGGAATCCGGAGCCGCCGGGTCCACCGGACCCGCCCGGCGTAGGACCGGGCGGCGGTGGAACCGGTCGTGAGGGGTCGCCGCCGAAGGCCGAGGGGCCGGGCCGTGAGGGGTCGCCACCGAAGGCCGGGGGTCCGGGTCGGGAGGGATCCTGCCCGAACGCGGACGGACCGGACTGGCCGGGCCGACCGGACTGCCCCGGGCCGGGCTGGCCGCCCTGACCCGCGGGCCCGCCGCCGAACCCGGAGGCACCCCCTGGCCCTGACGGGCCACCGGGACCACCGGGCCCGCCCGGGCGGCCGGGTCCACCGGGACCGCCCTGGCCACCCTGTCCTCCGGGACCGCCGAATCCGCCCTGGCCGCCGGGCCCGCCCGGACCCGAGGGGTCGCCGCCGAACTGCGGTCCCGGTGGGATCGGCTCGGCGGGACGGTTCACCTGCGAAGGGCGGGAGCTCTGGTAGTCGTACGCGTCACCGCCGCCGTAGGACGGCGCGGGCGGTTGCTGCTGCTGGAACCGGAGCGCCGGGTTCCCGCCGGGACCCTGGCCTCCGCCGGGGCCCTGGCCGGGGCCACCGGGGCCGGGACCCTGGCCGGGCCCGCCCGGACCCTGACCCGGGCCGGGTGCCGACGGCCGGGGTGCGGCCGGGGTGTACGTCGTGGCGGTGTTGGTCAGGAAGTTCCACCGGCACTCCTCGCAGAAGGGCGCGCCGCCCTCGCGGGGCGTGCGGCACTGCGGGCAGAGTTCCGACTGGGCGGCGAGGTGCGGGCGTCCCCCGGGACCTCCGGGGCCCGGACCGCCGGGACCGCCCGCGCCCGGAGGCGGGGGAGGCGAGCCGGGCGGCGGGTATCCGTAACCGGCGCCCGGGGGCGGCGGTGGCGGCGGCGGGGGTACGGCACCGGCCATACGGTGACCGCAGACCTCGCACCAGTCGTCGGAACCCGACTGGTGTCCGTTCGGGCAGGTCGGCATGTCGGCGCTTCCCCCTCTCCTTTCCGACCTCGCGGCCGGTTCCTGTGGCCACGACGGGCCGGTGTGGCCGGTTCTGTCCGGATTCCCGCTGGGGAAGCCAGGCTGACGCGCGGCGGTGGTACGGGTTGTTTCTACCTACTTCTTTACACGAACAGTCTTTGTCGACCGGGTTTCGAGAGTCATCTCGTCGGCCTCCGTGACCTTCGCCTTCAGTCGCACAGTACCTGTCGCCGCGTCGACCACGTCCACCACCTTCGCAAGCAGTTTCGCAGTATCCGCGTTCCCCGACGCGCTGGCGAGCTGGACGGCCCGCCCGAGCTTGGCCGTCGCTCCGTCGAAATCACCTGATTTGCGGGCGTCCAATCCCTGCTGGATGACCTGTGCCAGTTCGGCCTGACCCGTGTAGTGCGCGACCTGCGGGTTGATCGAGGTGGAGGCGACCATGTCGTCGGTCCACACGGCCTTCACCAGGCCCTGGGCGCCGAGGCTCTGCGCCGAACCTCCCCCACTCTCGGCTCCGCTCGAGCGGGAGGTGCCCCCAGGCTGCGGGATGACGAGGGAGACACGGGCGGCGAGCATCTCCTGACCGAGGTTCGCTGCCGGGACCTCGACGCACACGTGGTAGTCGCGGGACTCGTCGCCCCACGAGCCGGTCGGGTAGTCGCCGGCGCGCGGTCCGGCCTCGGTGCGACGGTCGGTCAACTCCGCGACCGTGGGCGCCACTTGCTTCACGAACTTGATCCGCGTGCCGACCGGGGTCCACAGCCGCAGGGCGACGTCCGCGACCTCCTTGCCCATGGCCGCCTCCATCATCTGCGTGAAGTCGGCGGACAGGGCGGCCGGGTCGGCGACGATGTCGGCCGTGCCGAGGAGCGCGGAGGCGATCTGGGTGACCTCCCTGACCTCCCAGTCGGTACCCACTCCACGCGCGTCACACGTGAACCGTCCGGCACAGGCGTCCAGCGCGGCCTTCAACTCCTCCGGCGACTCGTGCTCGTTGCGTCCGTCGGTCAGCAGGATGCCGTGCCGGATGGCGACGTCCTCCGAGGCGAGCAGCCGGTCCGCGAGCTTCAGCCAGGTCCCGATGGCGGTGCCGCCGCCCGCGCTGAGCCGGCGCAGCGCCTGCTTGGCCTGGCCCCGGGTGGCGGAGTCGGCCACCGCGAGCCGCCCGCCGCCGGGGTACACCTCGCGGGCCACGTGGGTGCCGTCGATCACCGCGAAGTGGACCCCGTCGCGCAGGGTGTCGATCGCGGCGGCCGTGGCGTCCCGGGCGTTGCGCATCTTGGTCGGCGGGTAGTCCATCGACCCCGAGCAGTCGACCATGAGCGCCACGGCGGCGGACGGGCCCTGGCCGGGCGAGTACAGGTGCGGCGCGGCGACCGCGGTGCCGATGGTTCCGCCGCCGGTCGCGCTGACCGTCACGATGGCGTTGACCTCGCGGCCGCCCTCGGGCAGGTACTCGTTCTGGTACACCTCGACCGAGAACTGCGGCACGTTCGACTTCGAGAAATTGGCCATGCCTACTCTGATCCCCCTAGCAGCACCACTGTTGGCCCCACGGCCCGTGGGGTGATGACTGTGCGTGCCCGTACCGGACCGGTCCCCTCCGGTCCGTCGGCGCTTCTCGTTCGTCGGCCCGTCCGGCCGCCGAGGCCCCCGCAGGCATCCCGCCCGGCGAGCGCGCTCAGGCCGATCCTGCCCCCTGAGGAGGGGCCGGGAACGGCAGGACGGCCACTGTTACGTTGTCGTGGCCCCCGCCGTCGAGGGCCCGGCCCACCAGCACCTGTGCGCAGTGCAGCGGGCGTTCGGCCGCGTCCAGGGGCACGGCCTCGGCCATCTCCTCGGCGGCCTCCGCGTAGTTCCACAGTCCGTCGGTGCACACCACCACTACACCCGGCCGGTCCGGTTTGAAGGAAGCGGTGTGCGGCTCCAGTTCGTACGCGTCCGCGCCGAGCCAGCCGGTGATCGCGTGCGCGCGCTCGTCGGCGTACGCCTCGGCCTCGTTCATCAGTCCCGCGGACACCATCTGCGCCGCCCACGAGTCGTCCTCGGTGAGCCGGGCCGGGGGCGCGCTGCGGTCCACCGGGACCCAGTAGGCGCGGCTGTCGCCGACCCAGCCGACGACCAGCAGGCTCGGGGTGACGACGGAGCCGACGATGGTGCACGCCGGCGCGTTCTGGTGCGGGGCGTGCTCCTGGGCCGTCTCCGGTTCCTCCGCCAGGGCGTTGACGGCGCGGGCGGCGGCGACGATCGCGTCGTGCATCGCCTGCTGCGGGTGGGTGCCGCGCGGCAGCGACTCCAGCACCGTCTCGTTGGCGGTGCGCGCCGCGGCGAGCGAGGCGTCGTCGGGGCGGGTCGCGGAGGACACGCCGTCGCAGACGATCGCGACGACCGCGGGGGAGCCGTCCGGCAGCGCGGTCGAGGAGATCGCGAACGAGTCCTCGTTGCGGTGGTGACGCAGCCCCCGGTCGCTGACCGCGGCGACCGCGCCCAACTGCAGCTCCATGTGGTCGCGTTCGCGCGGCTGGGCGTGCCCGCAGTTCTCGCAGTAGCCGTCCCGGTCGACGTGGCCGGCGCGGCAGGCCACGCACAGTTTCGTCCCGGCCGGCGGGGTGGCGAGGTCGGCGGTGCGCGGATCCGGCGGCTGGGGCGCGGCCAGCGGGTACTCGTCGGGCTCCCGGGGCCGGTCGAACCGGACGCCCCGTCCCGGACCGGGCAGGTCGCCGCCGCCGGAGTCGGTGCCGGCGATGTCGGTGGGACGGACCACCGGCGGGGGGGTGTCGGAGCTGGGAGGGGAGGCGAGAGGCCAGTCCACGGGCGCGGCCTCCTCGGGAGCGTCACCCGTCGTCCCGTTCAGGGTGACGGTCGGCTGGTCCTCCGGCGGTGCGGGCACCGCCGAGAGGTCATGGCCGCACGCACCGCAGAAGCGGTCGTCCGAAGCGACGGGCCAGTCGCAGATCGGGCACTTCGTCAGCGCGGTCGGCTGGGGCATCTGCGACATCAACTACACCCACGTCCGGGGGCGGTAACGGTTGGCACGTTCCACCAGGTCGATCCTCTCCTCGCCGCCTTGGGCGAGCCGGGCCAAAGTGCGGTACGACCGCTCCAGTCCGAAGCGGAGGCCGCGCTCGTCCAGCGCGCTGCCGAGCAGCACCCGCGCACCGGCCGGGGGCGCGGCACCCTGGCTACCGGAGAGTACCCAGTCCAGGGCACAGCCAAGGACCTCTGTGGACAACTGCTCGCGGCGCACTGCGTCCAGACCGTACCCGCCGAGCGCCTCGATCTGCCCGGCGGCCGCGGTCAGGTCGTCCAGGAAGGGCGCGTCCGGCGCGGTCCCGGCCGGAGCGGGCGCGGACCCGGCCCCGAGGGCCGCCTCGGGGCGGTGTCTGAGCCGCGCCCGTACGGCGGCGACCCGGGCGGCGGTGTAGTGGATGGACGCCTCCGGCACGGACTCCAGGGTGTGGACGGCGTTCTGCCGGTCCCCGGCGGTCAGCCGGACCCGGGCGAGCCCGAACGCGCTGCTGACGAAGCTGGGGTCGGTCGTCCACACCAGGCGGTAGTACTCGGCGGCGTTGTCCAACTGCCCGAGCACCTCGGCGCACAGACCGAGGGCCAGCTTGGGGGCGGGCTCGCCCGGGAAGGCGTCGTAGATCGCGTCGAACGACAGCGCGGCGTTCTCGTGGTCGCCGGTGGCCAGCGCGGCCACACCCCGGTACCAGACCACCCGCCAGTCGTCGGGGTGGTCCCGCTCCAGGGCGTCCAGGGTGGCCAGCGCGATGGTGAACTCGCCCATCTCCAGCCGGGCCCGCAGCTCCCGCAGCCGCAGCTCCAGCGAGCCGCTGGGGGCCGCGTGCAGGGCAGTGATCAGCTCGGTCGGCGCGGAGGTCATGAGCCCCGCCAGGAACCCGGCGTTCGGGTCCCCGGCGTCGACCCGCGGGACCGGCAGCGCCAGGGCCGCGGCGGCGGTGTCGAGCGCCCTGGTGAGCCGGACGGGGGCGGCGGCACCGGCGGTCAGCGGCGGAGCGGCCGGCGCGGAAGGCGGACCGCCCTTCCTCGTGCCGGCCTTGTCGGGGCGCCTCCCCAGCCGGGACACGTCCCCGTCCAGCTTCGCGAACAGTTCCGTGTCCGTGACCCGCACCTCGGGGCCGAAGATCGTCGACAGGGCGGGGCGCGCCCGGCCCGTCTGCAGGGAGACGACCTCCCGCAGCACACCCGTCAGCTGCTCCGACATCTCCTGCGCGGAGGCGAACCGGCGGGCCGGGTCGGGGTCGGTGGCCCGGACCAGCAGCCGGTAGAAGGACTCGTACTGGCGGAAGACCTCGATGTTGTCCGGGTCGGGCAGGGAGTCCACGAACACGTTCGTGTAGCCCTGGAAGTCGAACGTGAGGACCGCGAGCGTGCGGGCGACCGTGTACAGGTCGGAGGCCACGGACGGGCCCACGTCGGCGACCTCGGGCGCCTGGTAGCCGACCGTGCCGTAGATGGCCGACTCGTCGTCGTCCATCCTGCGCACCGCGCCCATGTCGATCAGCTTGAGCTGGTCCTCGGTCTGGATCGCGTTGTCGACCTTGAAGTCGCAGTACAGCAGGTTGCGGCTGTGGAGATGGCCGAGCGCCTCCAGTGCCTCGATGCCGTACGCGCACGCCTGCTCGACCGGCAGCGGGTCCCGGCGCCCGTCCGCCGTGCGGCGGCCGTTGGCGATCTCCTTGAGCGACTTGCCGCCGACGTACTCCATGACGATGTACCCGTCCAGCGAACCGGTGCGCTGGTCGAGGTGTTCGACGAAGTTGTAGATGCGGACGATGTTGGAGTGCTCGATCTCGGCGAGGAAGCGGCGCTCGGAGATCGCGGCGGCCATCGCGTCCTGGTCGCCGGTGTCGAGCAGGCCCTTCAGCACGACCCAACGGTCCGACACCGCCCGGTCGATGGCCAGGTAGATCCAGCCCAGACCGCCGTGCGCGAGACAGCCCACGACCTCGTACTGGCCGCGCACGATGTCGCCCGAGTGCAGCTTCGGCACGAACGAGTACGGGTGGCCGCACTTGGTGCAGAAGCCCTCCGTGCGGCCCGGCCGCTCGCCGCGCGCCCGGCCGACCGGCGCCCCGCAGTCGGAGCGCGAGCAGAACCGCTTCCGCTCGGGCACCTCGGCGGCCTTCAGGACCATCGAGCGCGGATCCGGGCGCGGTACGTCCGGGACCTGGACGAGACCGACGCCGAGCCGGGCCCGCCCCGAGGAGCCGGCGGTCTTGCCGGAGCTGCGCACCGACACCGAGCGGCCCGTGGTCCTGCCCGACAGGGCGCGCGAGAGCCGCCCGGACACCGAACGCCGGGACTGCGAGGAGCGGGCGGAGGTGCGCGCGGAGCGCGAACTGGCCGATCCGGAGCCGCGTGAACCCCGGCCGCCCCCGGTGATGCCGGTGGGCGGGGAGTTGACCATGCCGTTCGTGGCGACGACCGGTGCCAGCCCGCACGTGTCGCAGTACAGCTCGCCGCCGCCCATGTCCTCGTACGATCCCGGGCAACCGGGCCGCTGACACGACTGCTGCGGAGCCTCTTCGCCCGCCGGGGCCTCGCCCGCCGGGTCTTCGCCTGTCGGGTCTTCGCCCGTCCGGCCTTCCTCGGTCCGACTCACGATTCCTCCTCCCTCCGGTCCTGGGGCTCCCGCTGGGCCGGTACCGACTGGCCCAGCACCTCGGCGGCCGCGTGCTGGTAGCGCAGCACCGCCGTCTCGGCCACCCGCAGGTCGCAGGGGGCGCTCCACAGCATGCGCCGCGCCGCGTCGTACCGCTCGATCAGCAGCGAGTCCTCCGCGAAGCCGTGCCGGGCGACCTTCGCCCGGTACGCGTCGAGCCGGCCGCGCAGCTCCGCGCGGACCGCCAGCGGCGCGGTGACCGCGGTCAACGACTCCCGGGCCCGCAGCAGTTCGTCGTCCGCCTTCTGCTCCAGGGACTCCAGGAGCGGGGACAGCCGGTGCCACTGCGCGTGTCTGCGGTACTCGGCCGCCATCGCCAACTGCTCCTGCAGCACGGTCGGCGGACCGCTCACCACGGGCACCTCGGTCGCGGCGATCTTCGCCAGCACCTCACCGCGCGCGCTGCGCGCCTCGGCGAGGGTCCGGTCGGCGCGGCTCAGCACGTCCCGCAGCTTCACCAGCCGCGACTCCGCGTCCTGCCGGACCGTCAGCACGGCGTCGATCTCCCGCCGGACCTCGTCCAGGGCCCGCGCCTCGCGGTCGTACGTCGTGGTGTCCGGGCGGCCGCCGCCGGGCGCCGAACTGCCCGGCGAGGGAACCCAGAAGGCCAGCGGGTCGGAGACGACCTGCTCCCGGAGCCGGGTCAGGGTGCGGGTGATCCGCTCCAGGTCGTCGCCGGCCGGGTGCTCACCGGGGCGTACGCCGACGGAGTGCGCGAGCTGGCGGGTGCGCTGGAGCTCGGCGGCCAGTAGATCGATGCGGGCGGGCAGCGCCGACCACACCGCGTCGGCGGCCACGACCATGTCCAGCGAGGCCGCGTACAGGTCGTTCATCCGGTCCACGAGGGTGACCAGCGAGAACTGCTCGCTGAGCCGGCTCGTGCCCTGCAGCGTCGGGGCGTTCGCCATCGCGGTGGCGCTGCCCGCGACCGTCACGGCCTCGCCGCGCAGCAGTTCGGTCAGCTCCACCAGGTCCTCGCGGCTCGACCAGCGGCGGCGCGAGCGGATCTCCCGGGCGGAGCGCAGCGCGTCGGAGTACGCGTCGAAGTACGCCCACAGCAGCGTGATCGACGCGTCCGCGGCCGTCCAGCGCTCCTGGGTGACGCCGGTCAGCGCGGCGCCTTCGAGCAGCCTGCGGCCCGCGTGGTCCTGCAGGGCGAGCAGCGAGGTCTCGATGGCCTCGTGCTCCGCGCCGAGCCGCGCGAGCGCACGGTCCACCTCGTCCCGGTCCATCACCGGCCCGGTGGATCCCGCGACGCCCATCGATCACCTCTCGCTGCTGTCGGTGTCCGTCAGTTGGATGCGGTCCTCTGAATACGTCCTCGTACGTCGGTCCTGCCGCGTCAGTCCCGGTACCGCTGGGGGGAGGGCGGCCGGGACTTCTCCGCGCCCCCGACCATCGTGGCGGACAGCCAGGTGGTGTACGAGTCCTGCCAGCCGTCCTTGAGATAGTCCACCAGCACCTGGTTGACCCGGCGTACCAGATCGTCCGCCTCCAGGTTCATCGCCACGCCGTAGTACTCGGTGGTGAACGGCTCACCCTTGAGATCGACCGTCGGGTCCTGCGCCGCCTGGCTCGCGGCGAGCGCGCCGTCGGTGACCACGGCGTCGACCTGGCCGAGCTGGAGCCGTACCAGGCAGTCGAGTTGGTTGGGGACCTGGAGGGATATGTCGGTGGAGGCGGGCACCTCGCCCGATTTCTTGCCGGCGGTGAGGGCGGTCAGAGCCGTGGACGTGGCCGCCGTGCAGATCTTCTTGTCCGCCAGGCTCTTGCCGTAGCCCTCGATCGGCGAGGACTTGGGGGCCAGGACCTGCTGCCCGGTCCTGAAGTACGGCTGCGAGAAGGCGACTTCGTCCATGCGCTCGCAGCTGATCGTCATCGTGCGGACCACCATGTCGACCTCCCTGCCCTGGAGCGCGGGGATGCGCCGGCTGGTGGGGATCGCCTTGAAGTGCACCTTGTTCGGGTCGCCGAGTATCTCCTTGGCGATGCGGCGCACGATGTCGATGTCGAAGCCCTCCAACTGGGCGCCGTCGTCCGTGTTGTTCGGATCGCGGTAGCCCCAGCGGTAGCTGTTCTGGTCGACGCCGACCGTGATGTAGCCCTTCTCCTCGATCCGCCGGATCGTCTCACCGGATTCGTCCGAGGAGGGCCTGAGACTGCGGTCCTGCGGGTCGTTCTTCTTCACGCAGTCCTTGTCCACCCGTGCCTGCGTCCCGCGGGCGACCTGCTGGCCCCCGACGGCAGTGACTCCGTCGCCGCGTGTGCCGCTCACCGGCAGCACCAGGGCGAAGACCACGGCGAGCGCGCAGAGGACCGCCATGGCGCCCACACCGCCCCAGCCCCTGAGACCGGCCCGCAGGCGTCGTACCGCATTCATCGCGACCCCTTGCACCGCGCCTCCTCCCGCCGTCACCGGTACTCCGAAAGCCTGCGCCCGATGCCGAGCACCGCGCCCGCCGCACCGAGCACGGCCAGGACCGCCGCGCCCACGGGGAGCCCGAGCATCGCCGCGCGGCCGTCCTCGGCCGCCCGCCTGAACTCCTTCGCCTCGTAGGCGCTCGCGGTGCGCAGGTTCTCGTCGACCTGGCCGAAGCACTCGCCCGTCGGCTTGTCGCCGTTCTTGCAGCTGTCGGTGGCCTTGCCGCCGATCACCTGGGCGAGAGCGCACTGGTAGTCGCCCTCGTCGTCGGACGCGCGGGCGCTCTTGTGGCGATCCTGCCACTCCTCCATGGCGGCGCCTGCGGCCTTCAAGGGCCTCTCGCCGCCGGCGTTGTCGGCGACCCGCTCGGCGGCGGCCAGCCGCTTCTCGAGTGTCGCCATACTGGTCTTGAACGCGTGGTCGAACTTGTCGACGCTCTTGTCCTCGGTGATCTTGACGGTCTCCGCGCCCCGGCTGATCAGGGTCAGGTTCTCGTTGCCGCGGGCGGTGAGGGAGGCGATCCTGGCGTCGTTCAGCACGGTCAGGGACCGCACCCCGTTGTCGTAGGAGTCGTTCAGCTCCGAGCGGGCGAGAGTGTGACCGCCGGCCAGCCACAGCAGGACGACGGTCGACGCGGCCGTCGCGGCGACGAGCCCCTGGTTCAGCACCCGGTTGGTCCGCCGGTAGTGACGGCGCTGGGCCCAGACGAGGCCGCCGAGGGCGAGGACCCCGAGCCCGATCGCTGCCCACGGATACGCGGTGGCGTCCGCGTAGTCGTCACGGAGCCGCTCGTTCTCGTTGTCGTAGATGCTCCGCGCCTCGGTGAGCATGCCCTGCATCTTGTCGTTGGCGTAGCGCAGATAGGCGCCGCCCAGCGGGTAGCCCAGGCGGTTGTTGGCGCGGGCCCGCTCCACCAGGCCCTTGTACTCGGGGAGCAGGGTGTTCAGCTTGGCGATGCGTTCCTCGGAGTCGGAGCCGGGCTCCGAGGCGGTCGCGGCGAGGGCCAGTTGCTCGGCGGCCTCCCGCATCTCCCGCTCGTAGTCCTTGCGCGACTGGTCCGTCTCCTGCCCGCCCGCGAGGAATCCGCTGGAGGCCGCGGTGTTGGCGGCGGCCAGGGACGTGTAGATCTCGGCCGCGGCCGAGCTGAGGCGCTGGCTGCCGTGGAGCACGTCGTCGGCGGCGGCCGAGCGGTCGTTCATCTGCCAGGCGGTGACGGAGCCGAACGCGACGACCAGGAGGGCGAGGAGGGCGCCGATGATGCGCAGCCTGCCCGGCTCGGTCGTCGCGGCGGCGCGCAGCTGGTCGACACCCTCCGCGAACGCCGTCCGGCGGGGCGGGCCGTCGTCGGGGTCCGGGGACGGGACGGGGGGCCTCGGTGCGTGCGAGACCTGGGACGGCACGACCGGGCCCGGCCCCGCGGGCGGTGCTGTCGGTGCCGTGCTGCCCTCCGGCGTGAATGTCACCCGACCTCCCCCTGGTCATCCGTCCGGCACCGCCGTCCGCTCGCGCGGACGCGGGTGCACGGCCGCAAGTATCGCCGCCGGGGGGCGACCACGCACAGACCTTGACTCGATCTTGTTCCCCGATCGTGTCCGTACGTGCCGTGCCTGCCGGATTCCGGCGCAGCACAGGGCTTCCCGCACCACCCCCCGCCCATGAATACGCGGTTCGGGCGGGTTCGGTTCCCTGCGGTTCGAACGCGTTCGAGGGGAGTGGCCGGGGCGGCGGGGGACGCCGGGTCACCCTCCTTCGTAGTGCGCCCTCACACGCGCGTGCACGGTCCTCGGCGCGCCCACGCGGTCCAGCCCGAGCAGTACCGCGCCCAGCACCGGGGCGGCCGTGACCCACCGGGGGACGGCCTTCGGCGCGGCCGCCGCCAGCGCCTCGCGGATCCGGCCGTCGAGCAGGGGGTGCCGGGCGGCCAGGACACCACCGCCCAGGAGGACGGGTGTCTCCTCCCCGAGGAGGTCCAGGCGGGTCAGGGCCACCGTGGCCATGGCCACCACCTCCTCGGCCATGCGGTCCACCAGCGAGCGGGCCACCGGGTCGCCGGCGGTCGCCGTGGCGAACAGGACCGGGGTGAGTTCGTGGCGGCGGACGGCCGGGATGCGCTCCAGGTGCAGGGCCTCGACCAGGGCGTACACGGAGTCCAGGCCGAAGTGTGCGGGCAGCGCGACGGCGAGGGCCGTGGGACCGCCCCGGCCGTCCTCCGCGCGGGCCGCGTGCCACATCGCCTCCTCGGCCAGGCCCCAGCCGCCGCCCCAGTCGCCGGAGATGCGGCCGAGCGCCGGGAAGCGGGCGGTGCGGCCGTCGGGGCGCATGCCGACGCAGTTCACGCCGGCGCCGCACACCACGGCCACGCCCCGCGGCTCGGCCACGCCGGCCCGCAGGATGGCGAAGGTGTCGTTGCGGACCTCGACGGTCTCGCCCCACGCGCGGGTGCGCAGCGCCGCCGCGAGCGCTTCCTCCTCGACGGGGAAGTCCGCGTTGGCCAGACACGCCGAGACATGGCCGACCGAGCCGACCCCGGCCTCGGCGAAGGCCCGCCGTACGACCTCCGCGAGGCCGTCGACCGCGACGCCCACGCCCACGGCCGGCGGCCGGAAACCGCCGCCGCGTGCCGTGCCCAGCACCTTCCCGTCCGGCGCGATCACGGCGACGTCGGTCTTGCTGTTGCCCGCGTCGACGGCGAGCACACTGCCCGGCCCGGCGGTCTCGTCCGGTCCGCCGGTCTCCTCCGGCACGGCGGGCCCACCGGTCTCGTCCGCTCCGCCAGACCCGCCAGACCCGCCAGACCCGCCAGACCCGCCAGACCCGCCGGCCTCGCGCGGCTCGGCGTCGGTGCGTGTGCCGTCGCTCATGCCCACGCGAGGTGCTCCCGGTTGTGGGCGAGCAGCCGGTCCGTGAGGTCCTCGGCGTACGCGTACTGGCCGATCAGGGGATGCGAGAGCAGCGCGCGGAACACCCGGTCCCGGCCGCCGCGCAGGGCCGCCTCCAGGGCCAGGTCCTCGTACGCGGTGACGTTCGCCATCAGGCCCGCGTACAGCGGGTCCACCGGCGGCACCGGCAGCGGTGCCGCCCCCCGGCGGTCGACGGCGGCCTGCACCTCGATCACCGCGTCGGCGGGGAGGAAGGGGAGCGTGCCCCCGTTGAGGGTGTTGACCACTTGGTGCGGGCTGCCCCCGTCGCCCAGCAGCGACGCGGCGAGGTCCACGGCCGCCTCCGAGTAGAAGGCCCCGCCCCGCTCGGCGAGCAGCGCGGGCTTCTCGTCGAGCGCCGGGTCGGCGTACATCTCCAGCAACCGCCGCTCCATCGCGGCCACTTCGGCCGCCCTGGAGGGCTTGGTGCCCAGCTCCCGTACGACCTCGTCGTGGGCGTAGTAGTAGCGCAGGTAGTACGACGGGACCACGCCGAGGCGGTCCAGGACCGAGCGGGGCAGACGCAGGTCGGCGGCGATGGCGTCGCCGTGGTCGGCCAGCAGCTTCGGGAGGACGTCCTCGCCGGAGGGGCCGCCGAGACGGACGCCGGTCTCCCAGGTGAGGTGGTTGAGGCCCACATGGTCCAGGTGGACCTCGGACGGGGGCACCCCGAGCCGCACGGCGAACTTCCGTTGCAGGCCGATCGCCACGTTGCACAGACCGACCGCCCTGTGGCCGGCCCGCAGCAGGGCGCGGGTCACGATCCCCACCGGGTTGGTGAAGTCGATGATCCAGGCGTCGGGGCTGGTCCGGCGGACCCGTTCGGCGATGTCCAGGACCACCGGGACCGTCCGCAGCGCCTTCGCCAGGCCGCCCGCGCCGGTCGTCTCCTGGCCGACGCAGCCGCACTCCAGCGGCCAGGTCTCGTCCCGCTCGCGGGCGGCCTGGCCGCCGACGCGGAACTGGAGGAGGACGGCGTCGGCGCCCTCGACGCCGGCGTCCAGGTCACCGGTGGTGACGATCCGTCCGGGGTGCCCCTGGCGGGCGAAGATCCGCCGGGCCAGTCCGCCGACCAGCTCCAGCCGGTCGGCGGCCGGGTCGACGAGCACCAGCTCCTCGATCGGCAGTGTGTCCCTGAGACGGGCGAACCCGTCGACGAGTTCGGGTGTGTAGGTCGAGCCTCCGCCGACCACGGTGAGCTTCATAGCTGTATCAACCCTTTACTCCGGTCAGGGTGACGCCTTCGACGAACGCCTTCTGCGCGAAGAAGAACACGAGGATCACGGGGGCCATGACCAGCACGGTCGCGGCCATGGTCAGGTTCCAGTCGGTGTGGTGCGCGCCCTTGAAGGACTCCAGGCCGTAACTGAGCGTCCAGGCGGCCGGGTTCTCCGAGGCGTAGATCTGCGGGCCGAAGTAGTCGTTCCAGGCGTAGAAGAACTGGAAGAGCGCGACGGCCGCGATGCCCGGCTTCGCCATCGGCAGGACGACCCGCAGCAGGGTGCGCAGTTCGCCGCAGCCGTCGACCCGGGCCGCGTCCAGGTACTCGTCGGGGATGGTCGTCAGGAACTGGCGCAGCAGGAAGATGGAGAACGCGTCCCCGAACGCCATCGGGATGATCAGCGGCCACAGCGAGCCGGACAGGTCCATCTGCTTGGCCCAGAACAGGTACATCGGGATCACCACGACCTGCGGCGGCAGCATCATCATCGAGATGACCAGCATCAGCGCCAGATTCCGGCCCCGGAAGCGGAACTTGGCGAGCGCGTAGGCCACGGGGACCGACGACACGACGGTGAGGAGCGTGCCGAAGCCGGCGTAGAGCAGCGTGTTCTTCCACCAGGTCAGGAAGCCGGGGGTGTCCAGGACCTGGCGGTAGTTGCCCCACTCCCAGGTGTCCGGGACGAGGTCGCGGGTGAGCGTCTGCTGGCCGCCCATCAGGGAGGTCAGCACGACGAAGACGAAGGGCAGGGTGAAGAAGAGCGCGGCGGCCACGCCCAGCGAGTGGACGGCGATCCACTCCAGCAGCGCCCGGCGGCGGGCGGTCCGCTCGCTCGCCGCGGCGGAGGCCGAGGACGGCGCGGACGTGTCGCGTGCTTCGAGTACCCGGGTCATCGGTCACCCGCTCCGATCAGTCCGCCACGGCGCCGCATCAGCAGCGCCGTGAACACCATCGACAGGGCGAACAGCACGAGGGCGACCACACAGGCGGAGCCGTAGTCGAAGCGCTGGAAGCCCAGGTTGTAGACGAGCTGCGGCAGCGTCAGCGTCGACTTGTCCGGGTAGCCGGGCTCGAACTGCTGCCCGGAGCCGCCGATGACGCCGGAGGCGACCTTTCCGGCCACCAGGGGCTGCGTGTAGTACTGCATGGTCTGGATCACGCCCGTGACCACGGCGAACATCACGATCGGCGAGATGGTCGGCAGCGTCACGAACCGGAACCGCTGCCAGGCCGACGCCCCGTCCAGCTCGGCGGCCTCGTACTGCTCCTTCGGCACGTCGAGCAGCGCGGCCATGAAGATGACCATCAGGTCGCCCACGCCCCACAGCGCGAGAGCGGTGAGCGCCGGCTTGGACCAGGCGGGGTCGGTGAACCAGCCGGGCGCCGGCAGGCCCAGCCCGTCGAGGACCGAGTTGACCGGCCCGGTCCCGGGGTTGAGGAGGAAGACGAAGGCCAGCGTCGCGGCGACCGGCGGCGCGAGGTACGGCAGGTAGAAGAGGGTCCGGAAGACGCCCGCGCCGGTCCTGATCTTCGTGATCAGCAGACCGACGCCGAGCCCGAACAGCACCCGGCAGGTCACCATCACCAGGACCAGCCAAAGCGTGTTGCGCAGGGCCGGCCAGAACAGCGGGTAGTCCTCGAAGACGTAGGACCAGTTGCCGAGGCCGCGGAAGACCGGCGTACCGAAGCCGTCGTACTTCATCAGTGAGAAGTACACGGTCGACACCAGCGGATAGGCGAAGAAGACGCCGAACCCGATCAGCCAGGGTGCCAGGAAGGCCGTCGTCCGCAGTGCCGACCGGCGGCGCTTCGAGCGGAGGGTGTGCGTGGACGCGAGAGCCGCACGCGGGGAGTGCGTGGACATCGGCGGGATCCCGTTCCCGTACCGCTACTTCGCCTGCGCGATGTCGGTGTCGATCTGCGCGGCGGTCTTCTCCAGCCCCTTGTGCAGGTCCTTCACCTTGCCGGACTCGTACTGGTAGCCGAAGTCCTGGAGCGTCGTCTGGTACGTCGAGCCGTTGACGGAGGCCGGCGGAGTGTTCGAGTGCGGGTTCTGCGCGATGTCCAGGAACGTCTTGAAGCCCTCGTCCACCTTCAGGTCGGGCGACTTCAGGGCGGCGAACGTGGACGGCACGTTGTGGATGGCGTTGGCGAAGGAGACGACGGCCTCGGTGTCGGTGGTCAGGTACTTCACCAGTTCCCAGGCCGCGTTCTGCTTGCGGCTCTGCGGGGCGATGCCGATGACCGTGCCGGAGAGGAAGCCCTTGCCGTACTCGTCCACCTCGTCGTCGGCCACGGGCATCGGCGCGGTGCCGATCTCGAAGTCGGTCCCCGCCTCCTTCGCCATCCCGAGCCGCCACTCGCCGTCCAGCTGCATGGCCACCTGGCCGGTCTGGAAGGGGTGCTTGGCGCCCCACTCGTCACCGAAGGTGTTCCGGTACTTCTCCAGCTTCGCGAAGCCGCCGAGCGAGTCCACCAGCTTCTTCTGGTAGGTGAACATCTCCGCGAACGCCGGGTCCTCGGCGATGTTCGACTTTCCTTCTGCGTCGAAATAGGCGTGGTCCCACTGGGCCATGTAGTGGTCCACGACCGTCTCGTAGCCGTGGTAGTTCGGCATGAAACCGAGCTGCGCGTAGCCGTCACCCCTGGGCTTGGTCAGCTTCTTCGCGTCCACGGCGAACTGGGACCACGTCTTCGGCGGGGACGTGATGCCCGCCGCCTCGAACGCGTCCTTGTTGTAGTACAGCCCGTACGCGTCACCCAGCAGCGGCAGCGCGCACCGGGTGCCCTCGAACTGTGTGTAGTCCAGCATCGGCTTCGGAATGATCTTGTCGAGGTCGAGCTTCGACTTCTCGATGAAGGGCTTGAGGTCGGCGAACGCGCCCGACGAACAGAACGTGCCGATGTTGGACGTGGTGAACGACGAGACCGCGTCGGGTCCGCTCGAACCGCCCGCCCGCAGCGCCTGGTTGAGCTTGTCGTCGTTGATGTTCCCGACGACCTTCACCGTGATGTTGGGGTGCTTCTTCTCGAACCGGTCGACGTTCGCCTGGATCGCCTTCACCTCGCCGGGCGCGCTCCACCCGTGCCAGAAGGTGATGGTCGTCTTCGCGTTCGGGTCGTCGGAGGAGGTGGTGCCGGCCTGCCCCGTGCAGGCGGTCGCGAGGAGGGCGAGGGAGGCGGTGGCGGCGAGAGCGATCGCCGCGTTCTTGGATATTCCGGGCATGGCGGAGTCTCCTGAGGGAGGGAGGTGGTGATGAGGGAGGAAGGTGGTGATGCATGCGGAATGCGGCGCGCCGGGGAAACCCAGGGCGCGAGGTTGTATCGATGTGCGGCTCCGCCGCGTGGGCGCGACGGGCCGCGACGGGTCGGCGGCTTTCGTGTGACCTGAGAGCCGGCCGAACTCAGCGGAGCGTCAACGTGTCGAAGACTTCGTCACGGGTCGCCGTGAGCGCACTCTCCAACGCCCCCCGCAGCACGGGGTGTTCACGTACGTCACCGAGCACGAGCCGCGGCCGGGACGCGGCCAGCTCCGCCAGCTCGGCCTCGACGAGCGCCCGTAGCGGCTCACCGCCGGCGGTCAGTGCCGTACCGCTGAGAACGACCAGTTCGGGATCGAGTACGGCAACGAGTGCGGCGATACCCGTGGCGAGCCCGGTGGCGTAGGTGGCCAGAAGCCGTCGGTGGGGCCCGGAGCCGGGGTCGGCGGCGGCGCGGGCCACCAGCTCCGCCGCGACCTCGGTGTAGGGCCCTTTCGGGATGGGGGAGATGCCCAGCTCACGGGCGAGCCGGGGAATGATCTGCGAACCGGCGAGCTCCTGGAAGCCCCCGCTGTTCGCCTTGGTGACCTGGCGGACCAGCGGCACGCCGGGCACGGGCAGGAAGCCGACCTCGCCGGCGCCCCCGGTGAAGCCCCGGTGCAGCCGCCCGCCCAGGATCACCGCCGCGCCGAGGCCGCCCTCGTTCCACAGCAGGACGAAGTCCTCGTGGCCCCTGGCCGCGCCCAGCCGTTGTTCGGCCAGCGCGGCGAGGTTCACGTCGTTCTCGTACTCCACCGGCATCGGCAGCGCGGCGGCGAGTTCACCGAGGAGGGCGGGGGAGTGCCAGCCGGGCAGGTGCGAGGCGTAGCGCAGCCGCCCGGTGTTCGGGTCGAAGGCGCCGGGGGTGCCGATGACCAGCCGGCGCACGTCGGAGCGGACCAGTCCGGCGGCCTTGGCCGCACCGTCGAGGGCGGCGGTGACCTGCCGTACGACGGGTTCGGCGGGGCGTCGTCCGGGGGTGGGGACGGCGAACTCGCCGACCGTGCGGCCGGTGATGTCGGCGACGGCGGCCAGGACGCGTTCGGGGGTGACGTCCAGGCCCGCGGCGTACGCGGCGGTCGGGTCGACCGCGTAGAGCTGGGCGTTGGGGCCGGGGCGGCCCGTGCCGGACCCGCCGGTGCCGGGGCCGCCGTCGCGGGGTTCGTCCGCGCCGGTGCCGGTGGCGACCACGAGGCCGGCGGCTTCGAGGCGGGCCAGGAGCTGGGAGGCGGTCGGCTTGGACAGCCCCGTCAGCCTGCCGAGCCGGGTCCGGGAGAGCGGACCGTGCTCCAGCAGCAGATCGAGTGCGGCGCGGTCGTTCATGGCGCGCAGTACGCGGGGTGTTCCTGCCATGGTCCGCCACCTGCCAACTGTTAGGAAAGTTTCCTGTCGGATGCCAGGACGATAGGACTAGACCAGGTGGACGTCAATGTCCGGCCGACAAAAAACCGCCCCCGGGCGGCGACGGAGCCGTCACCCGGGGGCGGTGTCCGAGCCCGCGCGGACGGCGCGGGCTCACCTCACCTCACGTCGACGAAGTCCCCCGCGGACTTCACGGCCGACGTGGTGGACGTGCCCGCGAACACGTAGCGGTACGTGCCGTCCTGGGACGCTTTCACCGTGGTGGACAGCGCGCCGGCCGTGCCGGAGGTCACCGTCTTCACGTCCGTGTAGGCGGTCGCGCCCCGGGCCTTGAACTGGAGGGTCACCTTCTGGCCCTTGTAGCCCGCGTAACGGCGCGCGTCCCAGTCGGCGCGGGTGAGCGTGCCCTTGACGGTCAGGGTCCTGCCCTTGACGACCGGCTCCGGGGTGGCGTTGACGGTGGCCTTGGCGAGCCGCTGGATCTTGGCGGTGCCGAGGTTGCCCCAGATGTCGCTTCCGACGTGGAAGCTGATGTGGTCGTCGGAGTCGTCCTCGTCGATGGCCTCCTCGCTGTAGACGGCGGCCGCCTTCCAGGTGGTGGCGTCCGCGCCTTCGAAGAGGTCGTTCCGGGGGTCGATGGCGAGACTCGTCGCGCAGGACTCGGTCACCGTGGTGTCGGTCGTCGCGGTCGGGGTGCAGACGGGCTTCTTGGGGGAGCCCTCGATGGCGTTGCCGGGCTCCGCGAGCGTGCCCCGGTAGAGGGCGATGCCCAGGAAGTTGTTCTTGTAGTCGACCTTGAAAGAGGTCGGTCGGGTGAGGGTGTACGTGACCGGCACGGTCACCTCGGCCTTGGTGCCGACAACGATCGGCTTGCCGTGGTTGACCGTGACGCCCCCGAAGGTCAGGTCCGGCGAGTCGGCCAGCGCGCTGGGCGCGGCCAGGCCGGTGAGAGCCAGGGCGCCGGACACGGCGACGCCTATGGCGAGCTTGCGCATGAGTCCCCACATTCGAAGCGGGCCCCTGGGCGTTGCGCTCCAGAACAAGGGCCGCCTGTGGAGGTGACACTAGGCGATCACATGTGCGAGGGGATAGTGGGGTCCCTGTGAAGACGTTAACGAAACCCCAGGTCAACCGGATGTGGGCGTTCCGGGTGCCCCGCGTCAAGGGACACCCGGCCATCAAAAACCCGGACCGTCAGGCGGAGATGCCGTCGATCCGGGCCATCGCGTCGTCCGCGCCGAACGGCTGCAGGTAGGGCAGCCAGCGCGGGTCCCTATGCCCGGTGCCGATGATGCGCCAGGCCAGCCCGGACGGCGGGGCGGGTGCGTGGCGGAGCCGCCAGCCGATCTCGACGAGATGGCGGTCGGCCTTGACGTGGTTGCAGCGGCGGCACGACGCGACGACGTTGTCCCAGACGTGCTTGCCCCCGCGACTGCGCGGGATGACGTGGTCGACGCTGGTTGCGACGCCACCGCAGTACATGCACCGGCCCCCGTCACGGGCGAACAGCGCCCGACGGGTCAGAGGAACGGGCCCCCGATAGGGAACCCGGACGAACCGCTTGAGCCGGACCACGCTGGGTGCGGGGACTGTGACGGTCGCGCTGTGCAGATAGGCGCCGGATTCTTCCAGGGAGACCGCCTTGTTCTCCAGGACGAGGACGAGCGCGCGGCGGAGCGGTACGACACCGAGCGGCTCGTACGACGCGTTGAGGACCAGGACGTGCGGCACGGATGCCTCCTTGTACGCCGGCGGCGCGTGGCTCGCGCCGTGGACGATCCGTAGTCAGTCTCCCCTCATGCCTGGTGGAAGCGCCACCATGTCCCGGTAACGGGCTGGGAGTGTTTTCGACCACACCTTGATTCATCCCCCGCCGCGTGCCCCCTTCACTCCCTGGTGAGCGCCTTGTCTCCCTCGAACATGGCGACGACCTCCACACAATGCCCCGTTAGTGTGGTGGGCCTGCCCGTCCGGTGACCCATCCGTGACCCGACGGATCTTGACCGCCGTACCGGAGGGCAGATAGCGCACCTGGAGGTACCCGCCGTGTCGTCCGTTTCTTCCCTGTCCCTCCTGCTGGCCGCCGCCGCGCCGTCGCCGTCCCCCTCGGAGACGTCGACGACCCCCGCGGTGCCGTCGCTGGAGGACGCCCAGGAGAGCGCGACCAACGCCGCCAGCTGGGTGGAGGAGAACTGGTCCACGTGGCTGGCGATCGGTCTCCGCGTCCTGCTGATCGTGGTGATCGCGGCGGTGCTGAGAGTGATGGTCCGGCGGGCGATCACCAAGCTCATAGACCGGATGAACCGCTCCGTGCCGGGCGGCGAGGGCGGCACCCTCGGCGGTCTGCTGGTCAACGTGGAGCGCCGCCGCCAGCGCTCCCAGGCCATCGGCTCCGTCCTGCGCTCGGTGGCGTCCTTCCTGATCCTCGGCACGGCCGCGCTGATGGTCCTCGCCACCTTCGAGATCAACCTCGCCCCGCTGCTGGCCTCCGCCGGTGTCGCGGGCGTCGCCATCGGCTTCGGCGCCCGGAACCTGGTCACGGACTTCCTCTCCGGCGTCTTCATGATCCTGGAGGACCAGTACGGCGTCGGTGACACCGTGGACGCGGGCGTCGCCTCCGGCGAGGTCATCGAGGTCGGCCTGCGCGTCACCAAGCTGCGCGGCGACAACGGGGAGATCTGGTACGTCCGCAACGGCGAGGTCAAGCGCATCGGCAACCTCTCCCAGGGGTGGGCCACGGCCGGCGTCGACGTCACCGTCCGTTACGACGAGGACCTCGACAAGGTCCGCCGCACCCTGACGGAGGTCGGCGAGGCGATGAGCAAGGAGGACCCCTGGAACGAGTTGCTCTGGGGTCCCATCGAGGTCCTCGGCCTCGACGACGTGCTCCTGGACTCGATGGTCGTCCGCGTCTCCGCCAAGACCATGCCCGGCAAGGCCCTCACCGTCGAACGCGAACTGCGCTGGCGCATCAAGAAGGCCTTCGACGCCGCCGACATCCCCATCGTCGGCGGAGGCCCGGCCCTGGCGGCCGACAACCCGGACGCCGACCCGACGGCCGGCGTGGCGGCCCCGTCCGTGTACTCCAGCACGACATCGCCCCAGTCGGAGCGGGCCACCCCGATCGCGCCTGCGGGGGTGCCGAAGTAGCGCACGCACCTCGCGGCGGCCCAGGAGCACCCCCGTGTCCCCCGGGCCGCCGCGTCTTCGGGCCCCTACGCGAACCGCAGCTCCGCGGGGCGGACCGTGCGGCGCAGCAGGGGCAGCGACGCGGCCGCCGCCAGCAGACAGACGCCGTACACGGCCACGGGCACCAGCAGCGCCCCGAACGGCATGACCGAGAAGTCGCTCATGCCCAGTGCGTACCCGAAGGCGATCACCGTGCCCCCGGCCCCGGCCACCAGCACCGAGGGCGCCAGAGGCAGGGCGGTCTCCAGGAGCAGTGCCCGGCCCAGCGTCTCGTACGGCACCCCGGCGGCGACCTGCGCGGCCAGCCCCTGACGGCGGGTGGCGAGCGACTCGGCGGTGCCCACGGCCAGTCCGAACAGCGTGACGGCGAAGCCGACGACGATGGCGGCGGCGGTGAAGTTCAGGCCGGTGTTGTAGAAGTCCGCCCGCTCGAGCAGGTAGTCGTGCTTGTGGATGTCCGCGAGCATCCCCTGCCGTACGCCGACGTACCCGCTGCCGACCACGGTCCCCATGACGACGGCCGCGTGGATGCGGGCCGAGGCCCAGGGGTCGTCACGCAGCCGCTCGGCGGCGATCAGCACCGCCGGATTCCCGGTGCGCCTGGCGAGCATCCGGCCGGTGAGCTTGGAGACGGTGCCGGAGAGCAGCACCGCGCCCGCGCCCACCGCGAGCAGCGCGCCGCAGAGGAGCAGCGGAGTCCGGCCGGACTTGTAGTCGGGCATGCCCCGGTTGGTGTTGGCGACGGCGACCAGCGCCGCGAGCACCAGCAGTGCCACCGCCCCCACGAACACCCACCCGGGCCCCCGGCCCGTGCCCGGCGCGACCCGGCGCACCCAGCCCAGCGGAGAGGCCACCACCCGGCGCAGGGCCAGCACGCTCACGCCCGCGCCCAGCACCGGCACGCCCAGTGCCATCAGCGCGATCACGATCCAGGCCACCATGCGGGGGCTCTGCCACTCGCTGAGCAGGAACACCACGAAGGCGACCGTCGTGACCAGTGAACCGGCCAGGCAGGCCAACCCTGTCTCCAGCGCCGCGATCCGGCGCACCTGTCCCGCCGACGCGCCCGCCAGCCGCAGTCCGGCCAGCCGCCGGTCCCGGTGGACGGCGCCCACCCGGGTGCACTGGCCCAGGAACCCGAGCACCGGGACCAGCAGGAGCAGCAGGATGGCGATCACCCCGGAGCGCTGACCGGGGTTGTCCAGCAGACCGTTGGCCATGTCCACCCGGTACTGGCCCTCCAGCGAGGCCAGCACGCCCGCCGCCAGTCCGAACGCCGTCGCCAGCGCGGCCCCCAGGCCCGTCAGAGACACCCGCCACCACTCGCGCCGGTCCGAGCCCTGCGTCAGCAGCAGGGCGAGGCGCGCATCGTTCGCCAGGGCGCTCACCGGGACACATCCAGGGAAGCGTCGGCCTCGGAGAGAACGACGCCGTCCCTGAGCGTGGCCTCGCGGTCCGCGTACGCCGCGGTCTGGGCGTCGTGCGTGATCAGTAGCACGGCCGTACCGGACTCCCGGGCCGCGTGCGTCAGCGCCGCCATCACCTGCTCGCTCGCCAGTGAGTCCAGTGCCCCGGTCGGCTCGTCCGCGAACACCACCTTCGGACCGGTCACCAGGGCCCGCGCGAGCGACACCCGCTGTGCCTGACCGCCGCTCATCTCACCGGGCCGCTGCTCCTCCTGCCCGCGCACGCCGAACCGCTCCAGCCACTCACCGGCCCGCTGCCGCGCCTCCTGGCGAGCTGTGCCGGCCAGCATGAGCGGCAGCGCGACGTTGTCGACGGCCGTCAGTTCCGGTATCAGCTGCCCGAACTGGAAGACGACCCCGAAGTCCGTCCGGCGCAGTTCGCTCAGCTCCTTCTCCGGGAGCCGGTCGAGCCGCTTGGCGGCGTACGCCACCGAGCCCTCGTCCGGCCGGACGATGCCCGCGAGGCAGTGCAGCAACGTGGACTTGCCGCTGCCGCTTGCCCCGGTGACGGCGAGGATCTCTCCCTCGCGCAGCTCCACCGAGGCGCCGCGCAGCGCCTCGGTCCGGCCGTGCCGCTTGACGAGGCCGCGGGCCGCGAGCAGGGGACCGGGGCCCGGGTTCCCGTGGGGGTTCTGTTCGTTCATGCTGCGTCGACCTCCGCGGTCAGGGTGGTCAGCCGGGCCGCGGTGGTGTTCATCCAGCGGAGATCGGCGTCGAGATGGTTGAGGGCGTAGTCCGCCGCGAGCACCGTCGAGAGCGCGGCTCCCGGCGCGCTCTTCACGGCGGTCAGTTCCCGCATCCTCGTCATGTGCGCGGTGCGCTGCGCCCGTAGGTAGGCGGCGGGATCACCGTCGGCGAGGATCGAGACGACGAGCTTGGCGAAGATCTCGTTCGTCACGAACGGCGCGGGCGCGGTGATCTCCCCGGCCCACCGGGCCAGTTCGCTCGCCCCATGGTCCGTCGAGCGGTACATCGTCCGCTCCGGACCGCTGTCCGCCTCGGTGCCGTCGACCTCGGCGAGTCCGTCGCGGACCAGCCGCTGCAGGGTCGTGTAGACCTGGCCGTAGGCCAGCGGGCGGGCCTGCGGGAAGCGTTCGTCGTGCCGTCGCTTGAGGTCGTAGCCATGGCTCGGCCCCCCGGCGAGCAGGCCCAACAGGATGTGGCGGGTGCTCATGGTGATCAGTATGCACTGAGTATATGTATCGAGTGAATAGCGGGAGGGGAGTGACCCGCACCACGATGTTCCTCCACCCACGTCTGCGGCGGCGTCCGCTGGGTAGGGCTGGAGTACCCCGGACCCGCACCCCACCGTCGTACAACGACAAGGAGACCCCCGTGGCCGCACCGGCTCACCCTCCGGCCCCCGTCCGTTCCAAACGCACGCCGGAGCCCTTCCAGCTCCTCGAACCCCATGTCTGCGTGTTCAGCGCCGAGGGCCCCTGCGCCGACGTCCCGCTCACCAGTGAGCCCCCGCTCCCGGACGCGGAACCCCTCACCAGCGAGCCGCCTCTCACCGACGCGGCCCCCCTCACCAGTGAACCCACCTCCCACGGCGCCGCATCGGGGGTCTAGATGCACGAAGACCCAGGGGGTCCGAGCCCGATGGCCGAGACCCCGCTGGCCCGGCTCGCCGCCCTGTACGGCGTCGCCACCTCCTACAGCCCCTCCCCGGACCGTACGGTCGCGGCCTCGCACGGCGCGGTCGTGGCCGCTCTCGCCGCGCTGGACGTCGACGCGAGCACCCCCGAGTCCGTGACCGCCGCCCTCGCGGACCGTGAACGGCGACTGGGTGAAAGGCTGTTGCCGCCGACCGTCGTCCGCTGGGCCGACGGGGAACCCCCCGCCGCGCTGACCGCCCTCCCGGCCGGCACCCGGCTGAGCGTCGAGACCGAGGGGGGCGAACTCCGCTCCGGCGTCGAGGAACTGCCCCCGGGCGTCCACACCCTGCGCGCCACCGCCCCGGACGGACGCACCGCCGACGCCCACCTGGTGGTGGCCCCGGCCCGGCTGCCCGCCCCGCCCGGCCGCACGTACGGCCTCCTCGTCCAGCTGTACTCCCTCCTCTCCCGCCGCAGCTGGGGCATGGGCGACCTCGGCGACCTCGCCGAACTCGCCTCCTGGGCCGGCCGCGCCCTCGGCGCCGGATTCGTCCAGGTCAACCCGCTGCACGCGGCCGTCCCCGGCCCGCCCACCGACCCCTCCCCGTACCGCCCCTCCTCGCGCCGCTTCCCCGACCCGGTCCACCTGCGGGTGGAGGACGTACCGGAGTACCCGTACGCCCAAGCCCCGCCCGAGGAGCGCGACCGTGTCGGCGCGCTGCTGGAACAGGCCACACGGCTGCGGGAATCGGTCCTGGACAAGGGTGAGCTGATCGACCGGGACGCGGTGTGGGCCCTCAAGCGCGCGGCCCTGGAACGGGTGTGCGACGTGCCGCTCGGCCCCGGGCGGCGGGCCGCCTACTGGGACTTCCTCGCCGAGGAGGGTGAGGCACTGGAGGACCACGCCACCTGGTGCGCGTTGGCCGAGGTCCACGGCTCCGAGTGGCAGCGCTGGCCGGCCGGTCTGCGCGACCCGCGCTCCGCCGAGACCGCCCGCGCCCGCGGGGAGCTGATGGACCGCGTCGACTTCCACACCCGCCTGGCCTGGCTGACCGACGCACAGCTCGGCACCGCGCAGCGCTCCGCGCGCGACGCCGGTATGCCGATCGGGCTGGTCCACGACCTGGCCGTCGGCGTGCACCCCGGCGGCGCCGACGCCTGGGCCCAGCAGGAGTACTTCGCGTCCGGCATGTCCGTCGGCGCGCCCCCCGACGCCTTCAACTCCCGCGGCCAGGACTGGGGCCTGCCGCCCTGGCGCCCGGACCGCCTCGCCGAGTCCGGCTACGCCCCCTACCGCCACCTCCTGCGCGCCCTCCTCCGCCACGCGGGCGCCCTGCGCATCGACCACGTCATGGGCCTGTTCCGCCTCTGGTGGGTACCGCAGGGCCAGGCCCCGACCGAGGGCACCTACGTCCGCTACGACGCCGACGCCATGCTCGCGATCCTGGTCCTGGAGGCGTCGCGGGCCGGCGCCCTGGTGATCGGCGAGGATCTCGGCACGGTCGAGCCGGGTGTGCGCGAGGCGCTCGACGCCCGGGGTGTCCTCGGCACGTCCGTCCTGTGGTTCGAGCGTGACTGGGAGGGCACGGGGCGGCCCCTCCCGCCCGAGGCCTGGCGGGCGAACTGTCTCGCCACCGCCACCACGCACGATCTTCCGCCCACCGCGTCCCGGCTGACCGGCGACCATGTCGAGCTGCGCCACGACCTGGGCCTGCTCACCCGGTCCCTGGACGTGGAGCGGGCCGAGGCCGCCGCCGACGCGGGCGAATGGCTGGCCCTCCTCGCGGGGCTGGGCCTGCTGGACGGCGCCGGCGGGGGCATCTCCACCACGTCCGAGGAGGAGCGGATCCAGGCCGTCCACCGCTTCCTGCTGCGCACCCCCGCGCGCATGGTCGGCCTCTGGCTCCCCGACGCGCTCGGCGACCGCCGTCCGCAGAACCTGCCCGGCACGTGGGACCAGTATCCGAACTGGCGGCTGCCGATCGCCGATGCGGGGGGCCGTCCGGCGACGCTGGAGGATCTGGCGGCGTCGCCTCGGCTGTACGCGCTGGTCGATGTGTTGCGGGGGGTCTCGTAGCGGTGCGTTCCTGGGGGTGCGGGGGCGCTTGAGGGGAGGTGGGGGTGCGGTGCGTGGGTGGCTGCGGGCCCGGTGGGGCTTCCCGCGCAGTTCCCCGCGCCCCTAAGAGCCCAGGCCCTACGGGCGTGGAAACCAACGGCCCCGCGCGACCAGCCACCACTCACCCGCACGCGCCCACGCACCGCACCCCTCACCCCCTGGGCGCCCCCCGACCCCCAAAGTCGCCCCCCGCCCGAGCGAACCCCAGGCACGTTCGTTACCTTTAGCCCGTGGACAAGAAGAACGCCCTGCGCGCCGGCGCCCTGGCTGCCGGTACGACGCTGATGATGCTGCTCATGTCGTCCCCCGCCCTCGCGCTGACGCCCGACGACGGCGACGACCCGGGTCCGGGCCTCAGCGTGATCGAGACGCTCGGCCTCTTCGTCGTGGCGCCGATCGCCCTGTTCCTGGTGATCGCCGGCCTCGTGTGGGTCCTGGACGGTTCCACGGACCGTCAGCCGAAGGCCCAGGTCAAGGCGAAGGCCTAGGCCTCAGCGAGACGTTCCGTCGAGGGCACCCCCGGCTCACGCGCACATCCGTGCGCCGGGGGTGCCCTCGACGCGTTCGCTCATGAGCCCGTGCCCAGTACCAGCAGTCTCAACAGGTCGGCCAGTCGGCCGGCCTGTTCGTCGTCCAGGGCGGAGAGCGCCTCGGTCTGGACGGCCACGCCCGCCACGACCGCCTCGTCGATCAGGCGCAGCCCCTCGTCGGTGAGGGTGACCTGTAGGGCCCGGCGGTCGTGCGGGTCGGGGGAGCGGCGGAGCAGGTTCGCGCGTTCGAGCTTGTCGAGCCGGCCGGTCATCCCGCCGGTGGTGAGCATGAGGGTGGCGGAGAGCTGGCGGGGCGAGAGCGTGTACGGCTCACCGGACCGCCGCAGGGTCGCGAGCACGTCGAACTCGCCGCGGGAGATACCGAACCGCGCATAGGTCCTCTCCATCCGGTCTCCCAGCGTGCGCGAGAGCCGGTAGACCCGGCCGAACACCTCCATCGCGGTGGTGTCCAGGTCGGGCCGTGCGGCCGCCCACTGGTCGATGATCGTGTCGACGGGGTCGCGGAGGGGCCTGTCGGGCTCGGGGCGCGCGTTCATGGGGTGAGTATCGGATGCCGATGGGTCGGCCGCAAGAAAGTAGCTTGACGGAAAGTGGCTTAGTGCTAAGCTAATGACAAGCAAGCTAGCCCCTAGGCTTGCCGACCGAGCAGGCCCTCCCGCCGCGAAGGACGCTTCCATGACCGCGCACACCGCGCTCACCACGCAGCCCGCGAGTCGTCTCCCCCTCATCGCCCTGACCGCGCTCGCCCCCCTCTCCTGGGGCACCACCTACGCCGTGACGACGGAGTTCCTGCCGGCCGACCGCCCCCTGTTCACCGGCCTGGTGCGGGCGCTCCCGGCGGGCCTGCTGCTCCTGGCGATCTCGCGCACGCTGCCGCGCGGGGTCTGGTGGGGGAAGGCCGCGGTGCTGGGCGCGCTCAACATCGGCGCCTTCTTCCCGCTGCTCTTCCTCTCCGCGTACCGGCTGCCGGGCGGAATGGCGGCGGTGGTCGGCTCGGTCGGGCCACTGTTCGTCGCGGGCCTGGCGGCCCTGCTGCTGGGGGACCGGCCGACCGTCCGCACGCTGCTCACCGGCGTCGCCGCGGCCCTCGGCGTCAGTCTGGTCGTGCTGAAGGCGGCGGGCGCGCTGGACCCGGTCGGACTGCTCGCGGCACTCGCCTCCACCGCCTCCATGTCCACCGGAACGGTCCTGACCAAGCGATGGGGGCGCCCGGCCGGCGTCAGCCCCCTCGCCCTCACCGGCTGGCAGCTGACCGCGGGCGGCCTCCTGATCGCCCCGCTCGCCCTGCTCGTCGAGGGCGCGCCCCCGGCCCTGGACGGCCCGGCGATCGGCGGCTACCTCTACCTCATGCTGGGCAACACCGCCGTCTCCTACTGGCTCTGGTTCCGGGGCATCGGCCGTCTGAGCGCCACCCAGGTGACCTTCCTCGGCCCCCTGTCCCCCCTCACCGCGGCCGTGGTCGGCTGGGCGGCCCTCGGCCAGTCCCTCGGCGTGCTCCAGCTCCTCGGCATGGCCATCGCCTTCGGCGCGACGATCGTCGGCCAGCTCCAGCCCCGCACACCGGCACGGGCCGACGGCATACGGGTCGACGGGGCGCGGGCCGACGAGACACGGGCCGACGGGACACGGGAAGCGCCGCGGCCCGCCGACGAGCCGAAAGCCCTGCTTGTCGGCCGATCCGGCCGCTGAACACGACGGGGGCGCCCGGTGAGGTTCACCGGGCGCCCCCTTCTCGTACCGTCCGTTACCGCTACGCCGTGGCGGCCGCCGCGTCCGCGGCCTGGGCCCGCAGGGCGCGCTCCACGCCCGAGCGGGACTCCGAGATCAGGCGGCGCAGGGCCGCGCTGGGCTCGGCCGCGGCCAGCCAGGCGTCCGTCCTGTGCAGGGTGTCGGCCGAGACCTGGACGGACGGGTAGAGCCCGATCGCGATCTGCTGGGCGATCTCGTGCGAGCGGGACTCCCAGATCTCCTTCACCACCTCGAAGTACGGCTCGGTGTACGCGGCGAGGAGATCGCGCTGGTCGGTCTGGACGAAGCCGCCGATGACCGCTTCCTGGAGCGCGTTGGGGAGCTTGTCCGACTCGACGACCTGCGCCCACGCCTCGGCCTTGGCCTCGGCGGTCGGACGGGAGGCGCGGGCGGTGGCGGCGTGGCGCTCACCGGCGGCGGTCCTGTCGCGCTCGTACTCGCCGGCGATCTCCGCCTCGTCGTAGCGGCCCACCGTCGCGAGCCGCTGGACGAGGGACCAGCGCAGCTCTGTGTCGACGGCGAGGCCCTCGATCGTCTGCGTGCCCTCCAGCAGTGCCTCCAGGAGGTCCAGCTGCTCGGGCGTGCGGGCGGTCGCGGCGAACGCGCGGGCCCAGGCCAGCTGGTGGTCGGAGCCGGGGGCCGCGGCACGCAGATGCGCGAGCGTGGCGTCCGTCCAGCGGGTCAGCAGCGCCTCGCGGGCCGTCGGGTCGGCGTACAGCTCGATCGCCAGCTTCACCTGGCGGTGCAGCGACTGGACGACACCGATGTCGGACTCCTTGCCGATGCCCGACAGGACCAGCGACAGGTAGTCGCGGGTCGCGAGTTCCGCGTCACGCGTCATGTCCCAGGCCGAGGCCCAGCACAGCGCGCGGGGGAGGGAGGCCTCGAAGTCGCCGAGGTGCTCGGTGACGAACGCGAGCGACCGCTCGTCGAGGCGGACCTTCGCGTACGACAGGTCGTCGTCGTTGAGGAGGACCACGGCAGGGCGGCGCCGTCCCACCAGCTCGGGCACGGCGGTCAGTTCGCCGTCGACGTCCAGTTCGATCCGCTCGTCGCGGATCAGCTTGCCGCTGTCGTCGTCCCGTTCGTACAGGCCGACCGCGATGCGGTGCGGGCGGAGCGTCGGGTCGCCCTTCGCACCCGCGGGCAGCGCCGGGGCCTCCTGGCGGATCGCGAACGCGGTGATGACCCCGTGCTCGTCCGTCTCGATCTCGGGACGCAGGATGTTGATGCCCGCCGTCTCCAGCCACGCCTTCGACCAGGACTTCAGATCGCGGCCGGATGTCTTCTCCAGGGAGCCCAGCAGGTCGGACAGGCGCGTGTTGCCGTACGCGTGCGCCTTGAAGTACGCCTGTACGCCCCGGAAGAACTCGTCCTGCCCGACGTACGCGACCAGCTGCTTCAGGACGGAGGCGCCCTTGGCGTAGGTGATGCCGTCGAAGTTGACGAGGACGTCGTCCAGGTCGTTGATCTCCGCCATGATCGGGTGCGTGGACGGCAGCTGGTCCTGCCGGTACGCCCAGGTCTTCATGGAGTTGGCGAACGTGGTCCAGGAGTGCGGCCACCGCGAGCCGGGCGCGTCCGCCTGGCAGGCGATCGACGTGTAGGTGGCGAACGACTCGTTCAGCCACAGGTCGTTCCACCACTCCATCGTCACCAGGTCGCCGAACCACATGTGGGCCAGCTCGTGGAGGATGGTCTCGGCGCGGACCTCGTACGCCGCGTCCGTCACCTTCGAGCGGAAGACGTACTGGTCGCGGATGGTCACCGCGCCCGCGTTCTCCATCGCGCCCGCGTTGAACTCCGGGACGAACAGCTGGTCGTACTTCTTGAACGGGTACGCGTAGTCGAACTTCTCCTGGAACCAGTCGAAGCCCTGCCGGGTGACCTCGAAGATCGCGTCGGAGTCCAGGTGTTCGGCGAGGGACGGCCGGCAGTAGATGCCGAGCGGCACGCTCTGCCCGTCCTTCTCGTACACGCTGTGCACCGAGTGGTACGGGCCGAGGATGAGCGCCGTGATGTACGTGGAGATCCGGGGCGTCGGCTCGAAGACCCAGACGTCGTCCTCGGGCTGCGGCGTCGGCGAGTTGGAGATGACGGTCCAGCCCGTCGGGGCCTTCACGGTGAACTGGAACGTGGCCTTCAGGTCCGGCTGTTCGAAGCTCGCGAAGACACGGCGGGCGTCGGGAACCTCGAACTGCGTGTACAGGTACGCCTGGTCGTCGACCGGGTCGACGAACCGGTGCAGGCCCTCGCCCGTGTTGGTGTACGCCGCGTCGGCCACGACCCGCAGGATGTTGCGGCCCTCCAGCAGGCCCGGGAGCGCGATCCGGGAGTCCGCGAAGACCTCCGCCGGGTCCAGCGCGTCGCCGTTGAGAGTCACCTCGTGGACGGCCGGGGCCACCAGGTCGATGAAGGACGTCGCGCCGCTCTCCGTGACGTCGAAGCGCACCGTGGTCACGGACCGGTAGGTCCCTCCCTCGCTCTGCGCGCCGGAGAGGTCGAGATCGATCTCGTACGAGTCGACGGTGAGCAGCGCCGCCCGCTGCTGAGCCTCGTCGCGGGTCAGGTTTGTGCCAGGCACGCGGTCATCTCCTCGGTATGTGTGGGTTGCGCCATCCTTCCATGGGGAGGGTGGTGCGCGGGCAGGTGGCATTCAGGGAGGCCGCCGGTGGGCATGCCCCGCGCGTCCGCCGGCTCTCCGCGCACACGAAGAGGCGCCCCCCGGCAGCATCCGGTGGGCGCCCCTGTGTCGCGTACCGCCCCGCTACTCGCTCAGCTCCGCCGCCACCAGCTCCGCGATCTGGACCGCGTTCAGCGCCGCGCCCTTGCGGAGGTTGTCGTTGGAGACGAACAGGGCCAGGCCGTGGTCGACCGTCTCGTCGGCGCGGATGCGGCCCACGAAGGACGGGTCCTGGCCGGCCGCCTGGAGGGGGGTCGGGATCTCGGAGAGGGCGACGCCCGGGGCGCCGGCCAGCAGCTCCGTCGCGCGCTCCACCGAGATCGGGCGCGCGAAGCGGGCGTTGACCTGGAGGGAGTGGCCGGAGAAGACCGGGACGCGGACGCAGGTGCCGGAGACCTTGAGGCCGGGGATCTCCAGGATCTTGCGGGACTCGTGGCGGAGCTTCTGCTCCTCGTCCGTCTCGTGCAGTCCGTCGTCGACGATCGAACCGGCGAGCGGCAGGACGTTGAAGGCGATGGGGCGCTTGTAGACGCCCGGCTCGGGGAAGTCGACGGCCGAGCCGTCGTGCGTGAGCTTCTCGGCGTCCGCCACGACCTTCTGGACCTGCCCGTGCAGCTCGGCGACGCCCGCGACGCCGGAGCCGGACACCGCCTGGTAGGTGGCGACGACCAGCGCTTCCAGACCCGCCTCGTCGTGCAGCGGACGCAGGACCGGCATCGCGGCCATCGTCGTGCAGTTCGGGTTGGCGATGATCCCCTTGGGGCGGTCGGCGATCGCGTGCGGGTTCACCTCGGAGACCACCAGCGGTACCTCGGGGTCGCGGCGCCACGCGGAGGAGTTGTCGATGACGACCGCGCCCTGCGAGGCCACCTTCTCGGCCAGCGCCTTCGAGGTCGCGCCGCCCGCGGAGAACAGGACGATGTCGAGGCCGGAGTAGTCGGCCGTCGCCGCGTCCTCGACCGTCACTCCGTCGATGACCGACCCGGCCGAGCGGGCGGACGCGAACAGCCGCAGCTCGGTGGTCGGGAAGTCGCGGTCCTTGAGGATCCTGCGCATGACCGTGCCGACCTGACCGGTGGCTCCGACGATTCCGACCCTCACGGCGACTCCTTCTACGTGACTTGTCCGTGTCTGCGGCATGGCCGAGACGTTTCCATCATGCGGTCAGGCCGGGCCCGCCTGTCCAATCGTTTGACCGGCGGGTCCGACGGCCCGGACGCGGCAGGCCCCGGCACCGGAGCCGCTTCTTTGGCCGCCGCCCCGGCTGAGCTGGAGAAATTCGCCCTACGGCTGCCCTGTACCGCAAGCTGTGCTGCTCCGACCCTGCCCACGGCATCCGGGTGCACGCGAAGGTGTGACGTACGCCTCTGCGCTCCGCCGGGAAACTCGGGCCGGACCCGTCGAACGTTTCGGCCCGTGCCGGCGTCGTAGGGGAAACGCGGGAGGGGAGGGGGGACTGTGCTGCGCAGAAAGGCGCGCCACGTCGAGAGCGTCCGGGAGGCCGAGAGCGTCCGGGAGACGCGCGACCCGCTGGACGAGGCCCAGGAACGGCGGGTGCGGGCGGTGCTCGCGCTCGGCGGTGTGCCGCAGTCGGACCTGCTGGACGGGGTACAGCAGGTCCGACTGCGGCTGCTGGAGCGGGCCGCGAACGGCCAGGAGGCACCGCGGGACGTGTCCGCGTGGGCGGCGGTGGTCGCTTCCAACCTGGCGATGGACTGGCACCGGGCCAAGCGGCGCCAGGAGCGCCTGGGGGAGCGCCTGGCCTCCCTGCGCCAGCACGAGCTGCCCTCCGGCGAGGACTCCAGCGTGCTCTCGCTCGCCGTCGCCCGGGGACTCGACGAGCTGCCCGACGCCCTGCGTCAGGTGCTCGTCCTGCGTTTCTACGCCGACCTGCCGGTGCGCGGCATCGCCGACGAGCTCGGCATCCCCGAGGGCACGGTCAAGAGCAGGCTCCACTCGGCGGTCCGCGCCCTGCGCACCCGCCTGCACGAGGACGAGGTGGTGTGACGTGGCCGCCCGGGACGACAGCAGGCGCGACGCCGAGTACGAGGACGTCGCGCGGAACGGCGCCCCGCGCGCCGGCGACGAACACGACGGCGCTCGGCGGTACGAGGACACCGGTACCGACGGCACCGGTCGCGACGGCACCGGTCGCGACGGCACCGGTCGCGACGACATCGGTCGCGACGACATCGGTCACGACGGCCCGGTCCACGCCGGTATGGACGCGTTGATGGCCGCCCTTCTCGACGAACCGCTGCCCGAGGAGGCACTGCGCGACGCCGAGTTCATGGCGGCGCGGGACGCGGCGGCCGCCGACGTGGCGCTGCTGCGGGAGCAGCTGGGGTTCCTCGGTGAGGCGCTGGCGGTGACGGGTGACGACGCCGTCGCCGGGGCACCGCCGGGGCGACCCGCGGCCGCGCGGCCGGGGGACGCGGCCGGTGCCGAGACGGACCCCGGGCGGGTGTCAGGGACCGCGACGGCCCCCACCGCGTCGGTGACGCCCCTGCTGCCGCGGCCGAACCGTGCCCGCCGGGCCCTGAGGCTCGCCCTCGGCGGCCTCGCCGCCGCCGCGGCAGCCTCGGTGGTCTTTGTTGTGGGCTGGGGCTTCACGCAGACGGACGGGGCGCACAGCACGGCCAAGTCCGGCGCCGCGGCCGACGAGGCGGCGAGCCAGTCCGCCGCTCCGGAGGTCCGTGAGCAGGACGGCTCGGGCTCGCTCTCCCGCGAGGGATACGTCGCCTGCTCCCGCATCATCGTCGAGGGCACCGTCACCGAGGTCCAACCCGTGCCCGGGGCCGCGCAGGACCGGATCACGGTCGAGGTGCGACGCTGGATCAAGCCCGGCAAGGGCGGGGAGCAGATCGTCTTCCCCATGGACCAGGACGTCGACCCGCGGCTGAAGGAGGGCGACCACGTCCTCGTCGGCATCCCCCGCCACGACGCCCACCCGGACGTGTGGACCACCGATGAGGCGGAGATCGCCCGCGACGGGGCCTGGATGGAGAAGGCGCTCCCCGGCTCGGAGAAGCTGTCGTGCGAGTGACCCGCTGAACGCCGAAGGGGCGGGTGTCCTGGTGGACACCCGCCCCTCCGTCACTCACGCACTACCGGCGCGCTACGGCGTGACCTTCTCGATCCGCACGCTGCCGGTGCCCGCGGCGGTGCCGCGCGCGTTGACCAGCTGGACCTGACCGAAGAACTCCCGGCCGGCCGGGGCCTCGGCGGCCGCGACCACTTCACCGGAGACGGTGGCCGACTGGCCCGTGCCGAGCTTGACGGCGGCACCCGCGACCTTCACCTCGCCGAGGGCGGAGGAGAAGAACACGTCACGGTAGTCGTAGGCGGTGGACCCGGACGGGACCGCGTAGCCGACGACCTCGATGGTGTACGTGCCGGCGGCCGGCGACGGCAGGGAGACGGACTCCTCGGAGTCACCGTCCGCGGAGCTGCCGACCTGGGTGCCCGCGGCGTCGTAGACGTACAGGTCGAGGTCGGCGCCCGTGTCGGCGGTGTTGCCGATGGAGACGTCCAGGGACTTGGCGCCCGCGGGCACCGAGACCGTGGAGGTCTGGGTGACACCGGTCGCGATGGTCGGCCGGCCGGTCTTCGCGGAGCCGAGCGGGCCGCCCGTCAGCTTGCCGTCGATGGCGGCGAGCTTGTTGGTCACCTTCCAGGAGACGGCGGTCGGCGTGCCGACCTTGGCCTCGGCCACGGTGACGATCTCGGGGTCGAAGGTCGCCCCGTAGATCGCGAAGTCGAGCTTGAAGGGGTTGTCGAGCACCGGGGAGGTCCGGCGCGACTCGACCTCGAACTCCCAGACACCGGGCTGCGGGTTGGCGTACGAGCGCACGTCCGGCTTGCAGCCTCCGCCGTCCTGGAAGTTGTTGTAGCAGCTCAGGGAGCTGGTGCTCTCGACCGCGAGACCGTACGGGTGGTTGGCGATGAAGCGGGTCTGGCTCTTGTCCTTCAGTCCGCCGATCGCGACCTCGAGGGACTTGGCGCCCTCGGGGACGGTGACGAAGTACGACTTGAAGGCGTTGCGCTGGACCGTGCCCTTCACCGAGTGGGTGTAGTTCAGCGGCTTGGAGACGACCACCGTGTTGAGGATCTGCTTGTCGACGCCCACGGTCTTGGGGTCGTCGACCTCCAGGATCACGCTGCTGATGCCGGCTTCCTCCGGCTTCGCGGCGATCTTCACGGTGACCGGCTTGTTCAGCGGCAGGGAGACCTCGTCGCCGCCGACGATCGAGAACGTGTCGTTCTCGTCGTTCTCCAGGCGCAGGTCGTGCACGATCGCCTTGTCGGCTCCGGTGGTGCGGGTGACGGTGACGTCGTACGTCTTCGACTGTCCGGCCTTCAGGCCGCCCTCGCGGTCGTAGACGCCGGTGCCGAAGCCCGGGGTCTTCAGCGCGAAGTCGATCGCCGTGTCGACGGGGGCCTTGACGGTGTACTCGTGCGCCGAGGCGCCCGCCTTGATCGACTTCCAGGCGGCCTCGATGTCCATCAGGCCCGCGCCCTCGGCGTACGCCTGCACGCGGCGGATGTGGTCCGCGGTCGAGGTCAGCGCGGTGCGCAGCTTCGCGGGCGGGAGGGCGATGCCCTTCTGCTTCGCGGCGCTGAGCAGCAGCGCGGAGGCGCCGGCCGCCTGCGGGGAGGCCATCGAGGTGCCGTTCAGCATCTGGTAGCCGGCCGGCAGCGTGTAGCCGGCCTCGGCGACGCCGGCGCCCGGCAGCCAGGTCTGGGCGGTGTTGACCGCGGCGCCGGGGGCCACCAGGGTCGGGGTGAAGCCGCCGTCCTCACGCGGGCCGCGTGAGGAGAAGTTGAACAGCTGGTAGCCCTTGGCGACCTCGGAGCCGTAGTTCGAGGCCCAGGTCTCCTTGGAGATGGACGCGCCGACCGAGATCACCTTGTCGGCCAGACCGGGGTCGCCGATGGTGTTGGCGCCGGGGCCGGAGTTGCCGGCCGAGATGACCAGCTGCACGCCGTAGGTGTCGATGAGGCGCGTGTACAGCTCGGCGCGCGCGTTGTTGCCGTCGTTCAGCGCCGGGAGGCCGCCGATGGACATGTTGACGATGTCGACGCCGCGGTTGACCACGAGGTCGATCATGCCCTCGGTGAGCGCCACGTTGGTGCAGCCGGGACCGAACTCGCAGGCGCGGGACGAGACGATCTGCGCGCCGGGGGCGGCGCCGTTCATCTTGCCGCCGAACAGGCCGTTGGCGGCGGTGATGCCGGCGACGTGGGTGCCGTGCTCGCTGGAGATCAGACCGATGTTGACGAAGTCGGCCTTCTTGCCGACCCAGTCGCCGCCGAAGGGGTCCATCGGGACGTTCTTGCGGTACTCCACGACGAACGGCTGACGCTCGGCGACGTCGGTCGCCGGGTTGTCGGTGCCGAAGTAGCCGATCTGGTAGCCGTCCTTGTACGGCTTCATCGGCTTGTCGTCGCGGAAGTCGAAGTTCTGGTTCACGTCGACGGTGACCGTGCCGGCCGCCGCGTCGTAGAGCACGCCCCACGCGTCGGTGGTGTCTCCGTCGCGGTTCACGTCGCCCGCCGCGTCGCCGCCCGCCGTGGCGGACTCGCGGAAGGTGTTGACGGAGTAGGTGCCCGCGGGGGCGGTCCAGGTGCGGCCGCCGAAGGTGAACGTCGGGCCGGAGACCGAGTTCGTCATCGGGCGCCAGCTGCCGTCGTTGTCGACGATCGGGTCGGTGGACGTCACCCAGTCGACGATCTTGCGCTCGCCGGTGGTGGTCTTCTGCAGCGCGGGGTGCGCGAGGTCGACGCCGGAGTCCAGGACGCCGATGGTGATGCCCCGGCCGTCCGCCGTCGGGTTCTTCCGCACGAAGTCGACGGCGCCCGTCTCGAAGGACGGGTTGTACGGGTTCTTGGCGGGGGTGTTCTTGTCCGGCCCCGGGTAGGTCTCGGCGACCGTGACCTGCTTCTTCGCGCCCTTCGCGGTGTCCGCGGCCGGCGAGGGGTCGTCGAGGACGATCTCGTGGCGCAGGTCGATGCCCTGCACGGAGGAGAGCTTCGCGGCGGCGGAGATGGCCGAGTCGGCGCTCTTGGTCGGGACGGTGGCGCGGACGTAGCCGAGCTTGTCGTAGGTGCGGCCCACGGAGCCGCCCTTGACCGCGTCCAGCTGCTGGGCGACCTGTTCGGTCTTCCCGGGCGCAGTGGCGATCATCATCGTGACGTTCTTGTCGCCGTCGGCCTTGGCCTCGGCGAGGAGGTCGGCGTCGTTCGAGCCGAGCTTGTCGTGCGCGGACTTGACACCACCGTCGGACGGGACGGCGGTGGACGGGTCGTCCGCCGAGAAGGCCATGGGTATCGGCCCGGCCGCGGAGAGCGCGGCGACCAGACCCGCGGCCACGGCTATGCGGGCCACGCGTCTCGAACCCGACCGGGGGCCGGGCTGGGGGGTGAGGGTCATCGACATCCCTTGTAGGTAAGGAATTCAGTGAGCAGGCATGGGTGATCCGAGCGGCAGGTTCGGATCGGTCCGGTCCGTTATGTGGTCCCGGATGATCGCTCAGTCTTACCAAAGTGATAGTTGTTTGGGGAGTGCTGACCGCGACGGATCCAATTCATGGGGTAAACCCTCAACCCGTCATGCGTGCAATGACCGCGTATGGGTGGACATTGCGGGTAACGTCTGCGCATGCGTGCGCAGTTGAGGGTGGCGGCCTACGCCGTGTGTGTCCGCGAGGAGCGGCTGCTGCTGGCCCGCTGGGTCTCCCGGGACGGCGTGCGGAGGTGGACCCTGCCCGGCGGCGGCATGGAGCACGGCGAGGACCCGTACGACACGGTCGTCCGCGAAGCCGCCGAGGAGACCGGCTACGCCGTCGAGCCCACCACGCTCCTCGGCATCGACACCACCAGACGCGAAGACCGCCGACGGCTGGGCGCCCGCGTCGACTTCCAGGCCCTCCGCATCGTCTACGAGGCCCGCGTCACCGGCGGCGAACTCCGCCACGAGACCGGCGGCTCCACGGACATGGCCGCCTGGCACCCCCTGGCCGAGGTCCCGGACCTGGACCGGGTGGGCCTGGTCGACGTGGGCCTGCGCCTGTGGAGGGAGCGCCCCCACGACGGCCATCCGCCGGTGCACTACCCCGGCAGATGAACACGGAGTGACCGCTTCCCTTCGCTCCCGCTCACATTCGGGAACCTCCGGTGACGCGCACCGTCGCCGAAGATCGACGTACGGTGATCGGCGCTGTCCGTTGCGACGTCGTTAACGTCCAGGCCACCCCCGCTGCCAAGCATCGAGGAAGAGCGGGAACCCCACTCCGGCCCCACCGCGGAGCGGCCCCGCGACCACTTCCGACGCGTTCGCACTCGGGGAGACCGCGCCATGTCGCGCATACGCTCAGTCGCTGCCGCCGCCACCCACCCTGACCGCCGGGCCTTCCTCGCCGCCACCGGCGCGGTCGGCCTCGCCGCGGGGGCCGGCTTCGCCCTGCGGCCGGAGTCCGCCGCCCACGCCGCCACCCCAGCCGCCGGGACCGGCGAGATCCCCCTGGCGAACCTCTCCAGCAGACAGGCCCCCGCCGCGCCCCTCGCGCCGTACACGCGGGGCACGACCCTCGCCTCGGTCGCGGCCCCGCGCAATTCCTCCGGCTACCGCCGCCTCGGCTCCGGCCCGGCCTGGGCCCGGGTCGTCCGCGGCGACCTGGCGGCCCCCAAGTCCGGCCGCGAGAAGCGCCGTACGGCACTGGCGTCCTTCGTGCAGTTCACCGACCTGCACGTGGTGGACGTCCAGCACCCGCTGCGCTACGAGTACCTGCGCGCCCAGACCGCCAGCGCCTGGCGTCCGCAGGAGGCGCTGTCCGTGGCGGGCGCGGTCTCGCTCGTCGAGCGGGTGAACGCGCTGCGCGGGGCCCCGGTGACCGGCTCCCCGCTGCACTTCGTCATGACGACCGGCGACAACACCGACAACAACTCCCGGACGGAACTGGACTGGTTCCTGAAGGTGATGAGCGGCGGCCGTGTCACCCCCAACTCCGGTGACCCGCGCCGCTACGAGGGCGTCCAGAACAGCGGCCTCAAGCTCTACTGGCAGCCCGACGCCGCCCTGCGCGACGCCGACAAGCAGCTCGGCTTCCCGCGCCTGAACGGCTTCCTCGCCGCCGCGATCCGCGAGGTCAACAGCCCCGGCCTGAACGTCCCCTGGTACTCCACGGTCGGCAACCACGACTCCCTCCCCGGCGGCTGCTACGCCCCCGGCGACTCCTGGTTCGCCGACTTCGCGGTCGGCGGCCGGAAGCTGATGACGCTGGACGAGCGGACCGGCAAGGCCCTCTGGGACAACGTCAAGAGCGGCGGCGATCCCCGGGGCGCCGAGTGGAAGGCCGTCCTCAAGGCCCAGGCGAAGAAGATGCGCGCGGTCACCCCGGACGAGGGCCGCGCCCCCTTCACCCCGCGGGACTACCTCAAGGCCCACCTGGACCCGGCCCACACGGGCCCCGGCCCGGTCGGCCACGGCTACTCGAAGGCCAACCTGGACGCCCGCACCCAGTACTACGCCTTCCGCATCGGCGACGACGTCATCGGCATCAGCCTCGACTCCACCGACCCCGGCGGCCACTACGAGGGCTCACTCGGCACGGCCCAGCTCACGTGGCTGGAGCGTACGTTGAAGGAGGCGGCCAAGGACGGTTCGTACGCCGTCGTGTTCAGCCACCACACCAGCGCCTCGATGCGCAACCTCCGCAAGGACCCCGCGCGCCCCGGCGAGGCGCGCCACAGCGGTGACGAGGTGCTGTCCCTGCTCGGCCGTCACCGCAATGTTCTGGCCTGGGTGAACGGCCACAGCCACCGCAACCGCATCACCCCGCATTCGGCCCCGGGCGGCGGCTCCTTCTGGGAGATCTCCACGGCCTCCCACATCGACTTCCCCCAACTCGCCCGTGTCATCGAGCTGGTGGACAACAAGGACGGCACGATCTCCCTCTTCACCACCCTGATCGAATCGGCCGCCCCGCACGCCACCGATTTCACGGACCTCTCGCAGACCGGCCTCGCCGCCCTCTACCGCGAGCTGTCCTACAACGCGCCCGGCCGCCGCGACACGCTCACCGGCACCCCCCGCGACCGCAACACGGAGCTGGTGCTGCGGAAGGGCTGAAAACGGCTCAACCGGCGCGCATGTGCTCAACCTCCCCGCCCGTCGCCGTGTCCCCTCTCGCGACCGGACCTTCTCGGAACCGCCGAGAATGTCGGTGCGAAGGGGGAGACCACATGCAGGCTCGCACGGCACGTGGGGCGCGTACGGTTCTGGTGGCGGCGACCGCCGTGGCTGCGGCGGTGGCGTCGGCCGCGCCCGCCGTCGCGGCACCGGCCAGAACCGACCACACCGCGACCAGGGAGGCCATGGACGCGGCGGTGAAGGACGGTGTTCCGGGCGTGGCCCTCCAGACCAAGGACAGGCGCGGCGTCTGGAAGGCCACCTCCGGCGTCGGTGACATCAGGACGGACAAGCCGCGCTCCGCCCACGACCGCTACCGCGTCGGCAGTATCACGAAGACCTTCGTGTCGACGGTCCTGCTCCAACTGGAGGCCGAGGGCAGGCTGTCACTGGACGACAAGGTCGACAAGTGGCTGCCGGGCCTGGTGCACGGCAACGGCCACGACGGCCGCGCGGTGACCCTTCGTCAGCTTCTCAACCACACCAGCGGAATCTCCGACTACACGTCCGACGAGGAGTTCGGCCGCACGTACTTCCTGAAGGACGGCTTCTTCCGGCACCGTTACGACACGGCTCCCCCGGAGCGACTGGTGGCGGTCGCCATGAAGCACAAGCCGGACTTCGCCCCCGGCACCGACTGGAACTACTCGAACACCAACTACGTCCTGGCCGGCATGGTGATCGGCAAGGCCACGGGCAACCCGTACGGAGACGAGGTTCGCGCCCGCGTCATCGAGCCCCTCGGCCTGCGCTCCACCCTTGTGCCGGGCACGTATCCGAAGGTCCCCGGGCCGAGCAGCCGCGCGTACGGCAAGCTGGCCGAGACGGCGACGGGCCCGACCTACGACGTCACGGAGCTGAACCCCTCCCTGGCCCATGCGGCGGGCGAGATGATCTCCGACTCCGGCGACCTCAACCGCTTCTACACCGCGCTGCTCAAGGGCAGGCTCCTGCCGCCGAAGCAGCTCGCCGAGATGAAGACCACGATCAAGGTCGACGAGATGCCCGGCGCCGGCTACGGCCTGGGCCTCATCGAACGCAAGCTCAGCTGCGGCATCACCGTCTGGGGCCACGGCGGCGGCATCCATGGCTCCACCTCCGAAGCCGTCACCACCTCCGACGGCCGCCATTCCCTCGCCTTCAACCTCAACAGCGACTGGACGGGCGACCCCGAGGCGATCGTGGAGGCTGAGTTCTGCGACACGTAGTCGCCCCGGCATGAGGAAGGGCCGCCGGTTCGCCGGCGGCCCTTCCTCTCCCCTCCTGATGTCCCCGGGTTACCCGATTTACCGGGGGAGCACCACGACATACGCGGCCGGATCGCGGTCGCACGACGCCATCAGCGCGGTGCGCACGACGGTCGCCTGCTGCTCCAGGGAGTCACGCAGCTTCCGGGGGCTGATGTGGACGACGGTGATGCCGAGCCGCTCCAGCAGCTCGCGCTTGCGGGCGTACTCGGACCACAGCGCGTCGTCGTCCTGCCGCGGGGCGCGGGTGTCCAGCTCGACCGCGACGGCCTGCTCCGGCCAGTACGCGTCGAGACCGCCGAGGTGCGGGCCGCCCGGCAGGCGCAGGTCGACGTTCCAGACCGGGTCGGGCAGGGCGTGTTCGCGCACCATCCGGTAGAGGTGGTCCTCCGCGATCGCCCGGCCCTCGGCGAGCAGCGAGTCCACCGCGTCGGCCACGTGCGGACGGTTCAGCAGCCGTGCCGCGGTCAACTCCCGCACCACTGCCACCGGTTCCGTGTGCCCGGCGCGCACCGCCTCCGTCAGCAGCCGGCGCACCACGCCCGCGTCGGAGAGTTCCGCGACCGCGTCGGCGAGGGCACGCGGCACGGGGGCGACGGGCAGGCCGGTCACGTACGACGGGGTCGGCATGGCCGGGGTGCGGACGATCCGCGCGCAGCCCGTGGTCCGCAGCCGGCGCATACGCGGCACGAGCACGTCGATCGTGTCGAGGGAGGGCAGCGGCGGCGCGGACGTGAACCCGTGCAGGGTCAGGGCGGCCAGGCCCGTGATCACCGCCTCCGGGTAGCGGGGTGCCGGGCGGGGCTCGTCGGCGTTCGGCTGCGCGGGCACCCCGACGGACGCCGCGGCCCCGGTGACCGTCGCGCGGAACGGTGAGCGGGCCGCGTACGAGAGCACCGCGTGCAGGCGCTCCTCGGAGGTGGGCGGGCCCGGGTGCAGCAGGAACACACCCGGCAGGAGCTGCTGCCAGGAACCGCCGGGCCGGCACCGCTCGTTCGTCTCGGCGGCGGTGACACCCTGCGCGCGCAGCTGCGCGGCCGTCAGCACCCGGCGCGTGACGTCCGAGAGGCGACGGAGGGGGCGGGGGGAGAGCGGGGTGTTGTGGGTCATGACCCGGAGGTTCCCGCTCCGGAGCCGTGGATTAACCGCTGTTACAGGCTCGTCGACAAATCCGGACAAGACCACACTAAAGTACGTGCGTTCGACTGCCGATATCCGCTGGTCCGGACGCGATCGGAAAAGGTTACGGCTCCGATTACCCGAATTCTGTAACCCTCAACCGGGTCGGGCCCTCGCCCCCGAGCCCCGGTCGCGTGCACCGGCGGCTGCCGCACGGCAGCCGCCGGGTGCACAACACACCCCGCCCCGACGGCAGTTACGCAGTGGCCTCCGCCGCCGCGTCACACGCCTGCGCCCGCAGGGCCCGCGCCAGATCGTCCCGCGCCTCCAGCACCAGCCTCCGCAGCGCCGGGGCCGCCTTCTCGTGCGCGGCGAGCCACGCGTCCGTCGCGTCCAGCGTCCCGGGGGAGTCCTGCAGTGACGGGAACAGCCCCCGCACCACGTCCATCCCGATCTGGATGGACCGCTCGGCCCAGACCCGCTCGATCACCTCGAAGTACTTCGCGGCGTAGGGCGCCACCAGCTCCCGCTGGGAGGGCCGCCCGAACCCCGCGATCGTCGCCTCGACCAGCGCGTTGGACATCGTGTCCGACTCCACGACCGAGACCCACGCCTGCGCCTTGACCGCCGCGGACGGCCGCGCCGCCAGACATCGCACCTGGTGCCGCTTCCCGGAGGCCGTGTCGTCCCGCGCCAGCTCGGCGGCCAGCATCGCCTCGTCGGCGACCCCGTGCGTCGCCAGCGGTTCCAGGAAGGCCCACCGCAGCTCCTGGTCGACGTCCAGCCCGTCGACCTTCTCGGTCCCGGCCAACAGTCCCCGCAGCAACGCCAGATCGCCCTCGCCCGAGGCCACCGAGGCGAAGAAGCGGGCCCACGTCAGCTGGTGCTGACTGCCCGCCTCGGCCGCCCGCAGCTCCCGCAGCGCGCCCTCCGCCAGGAGCCGGCCGCCGGTCTGGCGCCACTCGGGCGCCGCGTAGTGCGTGAGCGCCGACCCGGCCCAGGCGTGCAGCATCTGCAGCACCCCGATGTCGGACTCGCGCCCCGCGAACCGCAGGACGAGGTCGACGAAGTCCCGCGCCGGCAGCAGCGCGTCCCGCGTCAGGTTCCACAGCGCCGACCAGCACAGCGCCCGGGCCAGCGGGTCGCAGACGTCCCCGAGCCCGGCCCGCAGCGTGTCCAGCGACCCCGCGTCGAACCGGATCTTGCAGTACGTCAGGTCGTCGTCGTTGACCAGCACCAGCTCGGGCGCCTCGGCCCCGGCCAGCTCGCCCACGACCGTACGCGGCCCGTCCACGTCCACCTCGGCCCGCGCGTACCGCTCCAGCGCGCCCCCTTCGGCGCCGCGCCGGTACAGGCCGATCGCCACCCGGTGCGGCCGCAGCTCGGGGTGCGACTCGGCGGCCTCCTGCACCACGGCCAGCTCGTCGATCCGGCCGTCGGCGGCGAGCAGCACCTGCGGGGTGAGGGAGTTGACCCCGGCCGTCTGCAGCCACGCGCGCGACCAGGAGACCATGTCCCGTCCGCTGGTCTCCTCCAGGACCGACAGCAGGTCGCCCAGTTTCGTGTTGCCGTACGCGTTCCGCTTGAAGTAGCGCCGGGCTCCCTCCAGGAAGGCGTCGCGGCCCACGTACGCCACCAGCTGCTTCAGTACGGAGGCGCCCTTGGCGTACGTGATGCCGTCGAAGTTGAGCTTCGCGTCCTCCAGGTCACGGATGTCGGCCGTGACGGGGTGGGTGGAAGGCAGCTGGTCGGCGCGGTACGCCCAGGACTTGCGGTTGTTGGCGAAGGTGACCCAGCCGTTGGTGAAGCGGGTCGCCTCGACCATCGAGAAGGACCCCATGAAGTCGGCGAAGGACTCCTTCAGCCACAGGTCGTCCCACCACACCATGGTCACCAGGTCGCCGAACCACATGTGCGCCATCTCGTGAAGGATCACGTTGGCCCGCCGCTCGTACGACGCCCGCGTGACCTTGCCACGGAAGATGAACTCCTCGCGGAAGGTGACGAGTCCCGGGTTCTCCATCGCGCCGAGGTTGTACTCGGGCACGAACGCCTGGTCGTACTTCCCGAACGGGTACGGGTAGTCGAAGTGGTCGTGGAAGAAGTCCAGGCCCTGCTTGGTGATCAGGAAGACGTCGTCGGAGTCGAAGTAGGGGGCGAGACCCTTGCGGCACATCGCGCCGAGGGGGATCTCCAGCCGCGTACCGTCCTCGAAGACCCGCTCGTAGGTGTCCGTCACGTAGTGGTACGGGCCCGCGGCGAACGCCGTGATGTACGTCGAGATCGGCTTGGTCTCCGCGAACCGCCACACCCCGTCCGTCAGCTCGCCGACGCCGTTGCTCCACACGACCCAGCCCTCGGGCGCGCGCACCTCGAAACGGAACGGGGCCTTGAGGTCCGGCTGCTCGAAGTTGGCGAAGACCCGCCGGGAGTCGGCCGGCTCGTACTGGGTGTAGAGGTAGATCTCGCCGTCCTCGGGGTCGACGAAGCGGTGCATGCCCTCACCGGTGCGGGAGTAGGCGCACTGGGCGTCGACCACCAGCTCGTTCTCGGCGGCCAGGTCGTCGAGGACGATCCGGGAGCCGTCGAAGACCTCGCTCGGGTCGAGATCCTTGCCGTTGAGGGAGACGGCCGTCACACTCGGCGCGATCAGATCGGCGAAGCTGCCGGCGCCCGGCTCGGCGCAGCGGAAGCGGATCGTCGTCACCGAGCGGAAGGTGCGCGGCCCGCCGGCGGGGCCACCCGCGTCGCCTACGGCCGACCGCAGGTCCAGAGAGACCTCGTAACCGTCGACGGACAGCAGCGCGGCCCTCTCCTGGGCCTCGTCGCGGGACAGATTCTCACCGGGCACGGGGGCACTCCCTCGGGGTGGTGTTCAGGCGGTGTTCAGCATGCGGACAGGACCGATCCTGCCATGCGCACCTGACGGCGGGCAGGTGGGAATGCGACGCCCGGCCGTGGGTGTTGCGAGCTGAGACGACTGCCTTCCGAACGCCCATCCGAGGAGAACCATGTCCGAGCAGACCTCCGGCAAGACCCCTGTCGACTTCTGGTTCGACCCGCTGTGCCCATGGGCCTGGATGACCTCGCGGTGGGTCCTGGAGGTGGAGAAGGTCCGGGACATCGAGGTCCGCTGGCACCTGATGAGCCTCGCCGTCCTCAACGAACCCAAGATCGACGAGCTGCCCGAGGAGTACCGCGAGCTGCTGGAGAAGAAGGCGTGGGGTCCGGTCCGGATCGTCATAGCCGCCCAGGAGGAGCACGGCGCCGAGGTCCTCGGTGACCTCTACACCGCGATGGGCACGCGCATCCACAACCAGGGTGAGGGCCCGGAGAAGGAGACGGTCGCCGCCGCCCTGAAGGACGTGGGCCTCCCGGACTCCCTCATGGACCACTGGGACTCCACCCCGTACGAGCCGCAGTTGCGCGCCTCCCACAAGGAGGGCATCGACAAGGTCGGCCAGGACGTCGGCACCCCCGTCATCGCCGTCCCCGGCGCCGACGGCGAGCAGATCGCCTTCTTCGGCCCGGTCGTCACCCCCGCCCCCCAGGGCGAGGAGGCCGCCAAGCTCTGGGACGGCACCCTCCTCGTCGCCTCGGTCCCCGGCTTCTACGAGCTCAAGCGCACCCGCACCCAGGGACCGGACTTCAGCAACCTGGTCTGACCGGAGGCCGGGTCACCGGAAGTGCTCGGGGAGGGTCAGCCCCTCGCTCTGGTTTCCGTACGGCTGGACGAACAGGCAGCGGCCCTTCTCGCCGTGGTTGGCGCAGCGCCACCAGCCGGCCGGGTTCCTGCCCAGGGACGTGAGATACGCCCGCACCTCCTTGTCGGCCTTGTGGAACGGCAGGGGCTTGCCTCCCCCACAAGGAGGACAGTGCTTGTAGCTCGTGTCCATACGACCTCCCGGGTCCGGTCGGCCGGATCGGGAATCCGGCCGGAAACGGGAGCATAGGGCGAAAGCCCAGGAAACCGTCAGACCGGAACGTGTCCCGTCGTTGGCGTGTTCCGGCACCCCGGGAAAAGCCTGTCCCGGTACCCCGGGCAAGCGAGTCCCGGTACCCCGGACAAGCGAGAACCCCCGCGAGTCACGTCCTCGCGGGGGTTCTCCTTCATCCGCCTGCCGGTGAACGGTGAGAAGACGATCACGAGCAGGACGCCCTGGCGGGCCCCGGCTCAGGGGGCCAGGAGCAGTACGTCCGCGCGCTCCTTGGCGGCGGCGTGACGGCGGGCCACGTCCTGCCAGTTGACGACGGCCCACATGGCGTCGATGAAGTCGACCTTCTGGTTCCTGTACTGCAGGTAGAAGGCGTGCTCCCAGGCGTCGAAGACCAGGATCGGGGTGGAGCCCTGGCCGACGTTGCCCTGGTGGTCGTAGACCTGCTCGACGATCAGGCGCCCGCTGAGCGGCTCGTGGGCCAGCACGCCCCAGCCCGAACCCTGCGTCGTCGCCGACGCCTTGGTCAGCTGCGCCTTGAAGCCCGCGAAGGAGCCGAAGGACTCGGTGATCGCGTCCGCCAGCTCGCCCACGCCGTCCGCGGCCAGCGGCTCGCCGCCGCCGTCCTTCGGGCCGGTCATGTTCTGCCAGTAGATCGAGTGCAGGATGTGGCCGGAGAGGTGGAAGGCCAGGTTCTTCTGCAGCCCGTTGACCGATCCCCAGCTCTCCTTGTCCCGCGCCTCGGCCAGCTGCTCCAGGGTGTCGTTCGCGCCCTTGACGTACGCCGCGTGGTGCTTGTCGTGGTGCAGCTCGATGATCTCGGGGCTGATCACCGGGGCGAGCGCCGCGTAGTCGTACGGAAGCTCCGGGAGCGTGTAGACGGGCATGGGGGTCCCCTCCGACCTCTTATTGCAAAGTACTTGCAACTGCAGGCTAGCAGCAAGAGACTGTGGGGGCGTGCCCGGCACGCGAAAGGGCCCTCGCGCGAACCGACCGTCCGTCCTGCGCGCGAGGGCCCTGAGGTGTGCGGGCCGAGCCGTCAGCAGGCGGCCACGGCCACCCTCTTCTGCCGTGCGGCCACGGACGTGTAGGGCGAGGCGTCGCCCGCGATCGAGTGGCTCTCCCCGCCGTCGATGCACACCGGCACGTCACCGGCCACGGTCACCCGGTGCAGCCGGCGCGGCAGTCCGTCGTAGTTGTCGATGGAGTAGTGCCGGGTGATGCGGTTGTCGAAGACGACCAGCTGGTTCTCGGACCAGCGGTGACGCAGCACGTTCTTCCAGCGCGGTCAGCAGGGTCAGCGGTTCCAGGGCGCCCGCCGGACGCTGGCCCACGCTGCCCCACAACTGCGGGCCGTCGGCCAGGAACAGCGAGTCGAACGTGCCGCGCTCCGCGATCCGGGCCAGCCGCACGTAGTGGTCCAGTGCGACGTGCGCATACGGGTCGGACTCGGACAGCCGCCACGACGCCTCGTGGTGACCGGTGTTCATGAGGAACGCGTTGAGATGGAGCTGTCGTGCGGGCACGTGTCTGTTCGTCCGGGCCGCTGGTGGTCCTCTTTCACGCCGAGCGCGGCCAGCGGCCGTTCGCGGTAGTCGCCCAGCAGGGGGTCCCGATACGAGCGCGGGTACGGGCGGTCGATGGTCAGGTCGAGGCCGATGCGGCCCTCTTCGAGCACGAGGACCCGGTCGGCGAGCACGATCGCCTCGTCCACGTCGTGGGTGACGAGCAGCACGGAGGGCCTGTGGCGCTCCACAGCTGCCTGAGCAGGGAGTGCATCCGGATCCGGGTGAGCGCGTCCAGAGCGCCGAACGGCTCGTCGGCCGACAGGAGTTCGAGGTCGCGGACCAGCGAGCGGGCCAGTGCCGCGCGCTGGGCCTCGCCGCCGGACAGCTCGCTGGGCCAGGCGCGCTCGCGGCCCTTCAGGCCCACCTCGGCGAGTGCCTCACGGCCCCGGCCGGCGGCCTCCTTGCCCTCCGTGCCGAGCAGTACGTTGTCCAGCACCCGCCGCCAGGGCCGCAGCCGGGAGTCCTGGACGACGACGGACACCCGGTCCGGCGCGCTGAGCCGCCCGCTGCCCACCACCTCGTGGTCGAGCCCCGCGACCGCCCGCAGCAGAGTTCGGCCTCACGGAGGAGACCGAGCCCCGTGAACCGGGCGCAGTAGTCGGTCACCGAGGCGGGGAGAGCCCGGTCACCCGGGCGATGTTGCTCCGCGCCACGGGCCCGTGTTCCAGCACGGACCGCAGCACCACGTGGGCGCTGGTCCGCCGCCGGTCGCTGTCGGCGGCACGCGGTAACGGGGGACGACGAGAGAGAAGGGGAAGGCGAGGCGGAGGGGGGCGGGAGCGTACAGGGTGGGTGCTGCCGCGGCATGGGGCATGACGACCATCCTCGGGAACGGTTCCGACACTGCGCCGTCTCGAAGGGCGAGGCGTGCCGGAGCCGCCTCACCCGGGACGGTGACAGGTGGCCGTACCCACGCGTCGCAGATCGACATAGCGACGCAACGAGAAGTACCGGTCCTGAGCAACCATGCGTTCGACGCCAGCAAAACGGCCCACCGCTGCCCAGACGGCGACCGACGGGCGAGACGGCATCCGTCCACGCCGCACGCCCGATTGGCGAAACCCTACAGATCCCGTGGTGAGCGCTTTCGTGTCCAAGGCCACCCCACCTCAGTGACCGGCGTCACGCCCTACCGGGTGTAACGGGCATCCTTTGTTCGGAATCCACCAAGGCGTCGTTCCCCCCTTTGTCGCATGCTGACGGTGCCCGGCGCACGGGCCCGGGGATAGCGTCACGGTGTCCCAGCCGACTTCACCCGCCGGAGTGAGCCCGCACATGAGCACCGCCGCCACGTCAGCCCGCCCCGGCGAGGTCCTCGCCGACCTCCTGCCCGTCTCCGGCGCCCGTGTGCGCGACCTCGCCCTCGTGGTCGGCGGCGCCGCTCTGACCGGCCTCGCCGCGCAGATCGCCGTACCCGTGCCGGGTTCCCCGGTCCCTGTCACCGGTCAGACCTTCGCCGCCCTGCTCGTCGGCACCACCCTGGGCGCGAGCCGGGGTGTCGCCTCGCTGAGCCTGTACGCGCTGGCCGGCCTGGCCGGTGTGCCGTGGTTCGCGAACGGCACCTCCGGTGTCGGCGTCTCCTTCGGCTACATCCTCGGCATGATCCTGGCCGTCGCGGCCGTGGGCGCTCTCGCCCGTCGCGGCGGCGACCGCTCGACGCTGCGCATGGCGGGCACGATGCTCGTCGGTGAGGCGATCATCTACGCCGTGGGCGTCCCGTACCTCGCGGCCACCGCCGACATCAGCCTCTCCTCCGCCGTCGCCCTCGGCCTCACGCCGTTCCTGATCGGGGACGCGCTCAAGGCCCTCCTGGCCATGGGGCTGCTGCCGACGGCCTGGAAGCTCGTGAAGAAGTGAGGTAGCGCTCGGCCGCGCCGGGCGAGCACCGCTCGGGAAGTGGCGCCGCTCATCGAGAGGTTCGCCGGGCCGGTCACTGCGACCGCGCCACGGCGAACCTCTCTTGGCTTTCGGCGTCAAGGAGAGCCCCTACGGCCCGACGGCTTCCGTTCCCCTGTGCCCGCCCGGCGGTTCAGGACTCCTGACGGGCCCTCCGCTGGTTCCACCACAGGCCCGCCGCACCCGCGGAGACGAGTGCGGCGCCGGCCAGACCGAGCGGCAGTACACGGTCGGCCGGACCCGTCTTGGGCAGCTCGTCCGGCGCGGTGTCCTTCCCGCCGTCACCGCCACCGTCACCGTCACCGCCGCCCCCGCCCGGGGTGACCGGGCTGTTGTCGGTGCCGAGGAGCAGCGGGGTGGCGGGCTCGTTGGGTGACTGGTCGGTCGCGCCGAACGGCACCGGACCCTGCTGCCAATACGTCTTCGAACCGTCGGAGTTCTGGACGGGCAGACAGATCTTTCCCTTCTTCCCCAAGTCGTACGTGGCGTCGATCGCATACGTCTTCGACTTTCCGGCCGCCAGATCGTCGATCGCGCACGCGAAACCGCTGTTCGCGCCGTCGGGAAGATCTCCCTCCGGAATTGCTGAACATCCTTCGACGTTCTTGACCGTCAACCCGTCGAAACCGACCACGAGCAATCGGATTTCCCCGCTGGCCTTGCTGCCCTCGTTCTTGACGACGCCGGTGATATTCGTTTCCTTCGACGTGTTGTCGACCTTGATCTCCTTGGACAGCAGCGTCGAGAGCTTCACTCCCGACGGTGCCGCGTCCACGGTCTTTCCGCCCTGCCCGCTCAATCCCCCCTCGTCGTCCGCCGACGCCGCGAAGCCGAGGATCAGCACCGACGTGAACGAGGCGGCGAGCAGTGATCCGGCGCGGACGGTCCTACGATGAGAACTCATGTTCCATCCCCCTTGCATCCCCCTGGCCGTGCCTGAATTCACGGCCTATGAAGAGGTACCACAAGATTTCTCCGCACTATGCTGGAGCGGGGTGAAGTGTGACCAATGCGCGACCTTTTGTTTCGTCTGTGGCATGTGCGGTCAGCTGTTGAAGGGGGGCATGGGGATGCCGGGAACAACGTGGGGCGGTGTTCCGGGTCTTGTGGTGTCCGGCCGATATCGCCTGGTCGAAAGTATCGGCCAAGGCGGAATGGGCCGGGTCTGGCGGGCCACCGACGAAATACTCGACCGGCAGGTCGCCGTCAAGGAAATGCGTATCGACGGTCTCGACCCGGAGGACAGCCGCACCCGGCGCGAGCGCACCCTGCGGGAGGCCAGGGCCACGGCCCGTATCGACCACCCCCACGTCGTGCGCGTCTACGACGTCGTCGACGCGGGCGACCGGCTCTGGATCGTCATGGAGCTGGTCGACGGCCGCTCCCTGCAGCAGGTCGTGGCGGAGGACGGCCCCCTCGGCGTGCGGGACACCGCCCGCATCGGCCTCGAACTCGCCGACGCCCTCGGCCAGGTGCACGCCCAGGGCGTCCTGCACCGCGACATCAAACCGGCCAACGTCCTCGTCAAGCGCTCCGGTGCCCGCCACGCCGTCCTCACCGACTTCGGCATCGCCGCCATCCAGAACGCCGAGGCCCTCACCATGGCCGGCATGCTCGTCGGCTCCCCGGACTACATGGCCCCCGAGCGGGTCTCCGGCCGCCCCCAGGGGCCGCCCTCCGACCTCTGGTCCCTCGGTGCGACCCTCTGCGCCGCCCTCGGCGGCGGCTCCCCCTTCGCCCGGGCCACCACTCTCGCCACCCTCCACGCCGTCCTCTACGAGGAGCCGGAACTCCCCGCGGCCGCTGGCGCCCTGCACGACATCCTCGCCGCCCTCCTCACCAAGGAGCCGGAGTCCCGGCCCGGCGTGCCCGAACTCACCGAGACGCTCCACCGCATCGCCACGAGGCCGGGGCCGCCGGGCATGGCGGACCCGGCGGCACGAACCGAGGAGCCAGGGGCGGGGGCAGAGGACAGGCCGGGCAGGAGGGAACAGTCGCAGGCAGGCCCCGAGAGGTCCGCGACCGGCACCACGAACTCAGCCGCCGTAGCGGAGGAATCGGCGACCGGGCCCGGGGGAGAAGAAGCCCTCGGTCAGGTGTCACAGGCCGGCACCGCAGCGCCCCCGGGGACCGGCGCCACGGAATCAGGGCGCGCGGCCGCAGCCGACCGCCCGCTCGCGGGACGCCCGGAACCGGCCGCGGCGGGGCCGATGCCGTCGAGCCACGCCATGCGTCCCTCGACCGGCACCACCCCGGACGCCGAGGCGCCGCCGACACCCGCCGACGGACACCCGATCCCGGCACACCCGACGCCGACGGTACGCAACCGGCCCGCCGCCGAGCCCTCACCGCACCCCCAGCAGCGACAGCCCACCCCACCCGCCCCGGACCTGCACCTGCACCCCCTCCCCACCCCCCAACCCGACCGACCCACCACCCCCGTCCTGCACCGCGCCTCCCTCCCACCTCCCCACGCCTCCTCCGAAGCCCCGCCCGCGAACACCCCCGAACGCCCCTCGACGGCCGCTCCGACGCCCTCCGGCGCCGCCGACCTGCCGACCCGCCCCCGGCCCGCCCCTCCCACCGACCCCGCCACCCCCAGGGACCCCGCCACCCCCACCGACCCCGGCATCCCCACCGACCCCGGCATCTCCACCGACCTTGCCACCCCCACCGACCCCGGCATCCCCACCGCGCCCCCGCCATCCCGCCGGACCAACCGCCGCACAGCCCTTGTCGCGGCCACGGCCCTCGCCGCGACAGCCGTCGTGGCCGCGGTCCTCGTACCGGCCATGAACGACGCGCCCGACGGCAAGAACGACAACAACGGCAGGAACGACAGGACGTCGTCCTCGGCCTCCCCCTCCGCCGGGACCTCCACCCGCACACCCACCCACACCCCCGACCCCACCGTCGCCGGGACCTCGCGCCCGCCCGAACTGCCGCCCGGCGCCCGTACGGAGGCCGGGGTGTTCGCCTGGGTCCCGCCGGACGGGTTCTCGCGGGAGGTGCACGCCGGGGCGGAGGTGCACTACACCTCGCCCGACGCCCGGCAGGAGATCGTCGGCAAGGCGTCGCTGGCGCGGGGCGATCTCCTGGAGCAGTGGCGGAAGAAGGAGCGGAGCACCGGCGAGGGGCCGGGGTACCGACGGATCCGCCTGGAGGAGACCGAGTTCCGTGGTCGGCCCGCCGTCGTGTGGGAGTACACCGTGATCGCCCAGGAACTGCCCTGGCACGTCCGCTCCCTCGGCTTCGACACCGGTGGCAAGTCCTACCAGCTCACCACCTGGTACCACCCCGACATCGAGGACCGCGCCCTCCCGGTCTACGAGAAGGTCGAGGAGACCTTCACCCCCTTGTAGGCCCCCTGCGCGTAGTCCCCCTGACGACGCAACGGGGCCCGGCGGCGGACGAACCGCCTCCGGACCCCGGACCTGCGAGGCGGCCTGGGCCGCCCGCGCTCAGTGCACCTTGTCGGACACCTCGGCGGTGGCGGCCTTCCGGCCGCCGAGCTTCTCCTTGGCGACCGCGATGCCGACGACGACCGCCGCGACCAGCAGCGACAGCAGCAGGATCTCGCGGTTGCCGTGCTCGGTGTCGGTGAGCATGTAGCCGAGGACGAAGAGGATCAGCCCGATCGTGGCCCACGTCAGATACGGGTACAGCCACATCTTCACGACGAGCTTCTCCGGCGACTCCCGCTCGATGATCCGGCGCATGCGCAGCTGCGAGAAGCAGATGACGAGCCACACGAACAGGGCCACCGCGCCGGAGGAGTTGACGAGGAAGAGGAAGACACCCTCGGGGAAGAAGTAGTTGAAGATGACGGCCACGAAGCCGAAGACGACCGAGGAGAGAATGGCGGCCATCGGCACACCCCGGCCGTTCGTGCGGCCGAAGGCACGGGGCGCGTCCCCGCGCTCGCCCAGCGAGAACGCCATGCGCGACGCGGTGTAGAGGCCGGAGTTCAGACAGGACAGCACCGACGTCAGCACGATGAAGTTCATGATCTGGCCGGCGTGCGCGATGCCGAGGGAGTCGAGGGCGGCGACGTAGGAGCCCTTCTCCTTGATCGACGGGTCGTTCCACGGCAGCAGCGTGACCACGACGAAGATCGAGCCGAGGTAGAAGACGCCGATCCGCCAGATGATGCTGTTGGTCGACTTGGTGACGGCCCGCTGCGGATTCTCCGTCTCCCCGGCGGCCAGCGTGGCGATCTCGCTGCCCATGAAGGAGAAGACGACCAGCAGCACACCGATGAGGATCGCGCCCGCGCCGTGGGGCAGGAACCCGCCGTGGTCGGTCAGGTTGGACAGCCCGGCCTTGTCGGTGTCGGCCCCCGGCAGCACGCCGAACACCGCGAGACCGCCCACCACGATGAACGCGGCGATCGCGACGACCTTGATCCCGGCGAACCAGAACTCGAACTCGCCGTAGGAGCCGACCGAGACCAGGTTCGTGGCGGTCAGCACGACCATCACGATCAATGCCCAGCCCCACTGCGGCACCGCCGGGATCCAGCCCTCCAGGATCACCGCACCCGCGGTCGCCTCGACCGCGAGCACCACGACCCAGAAGAACCAGTACAGCCAGCCGATCGAGAACCCGGCCCAGCGACCGAGCGCGCGGTCGGCGTGGGCCGAGAACGAACCCGACGTCGGGTTCGCCGCGGACATCTCACCGAGCATCCGCATCACCAGCACCACCATCGTGCCGACGAGCGCGTACGACAGGAGGATGCCGGGGCCGGCGGTGGCGATGCCGGAACTGGATCCGACGAACAGGCCGGCTCCGATCACACCGCCGATCGCGATCATGGACAGATGACGGTTCTTGAGACCGGCGTGCAGACCGGGGGAGGGGGGTGAGGAGGAGCCTTGGGGATCTGCCTGGGACGGCAGGGTCGGCTGCGAGGTCATGGGGGGAGGTTTCCTTTGCGCCGTGGTGGGGACTTTCGTGCGTCTGCCCAGTGACTGACCGATCGACTCTCGTAAGAGCGGAAAGGAGAGTTGAGGACAGGGGTCCGGGCGGGCCGTTGTAAAGATCGGTCCAGTGAATCGGAGGTGAAAGGATTCCTGAACCTTTGAATCCGGATCGTTACTTGAGGTTTACTTGAGGTTCCGTGGTGAGCCTCACTTCTCGGCAGGTCCGCACCCCGTCGTGCCACGCCGAAACACGCGTGTCACACTCGGACCATGCGCGTCTACCTCGGCTCTGATCACGCCGGATACGAACTCAAGAACCACCTCGTGGAGTGGCTGAAGGCCGCGGGCCACGAGCCCGTCGACTGCGGGCCCCACATCTACGACGCCCAGGACGACTACCCGCCGTTCTGCCTCCGCGCGGCGGAGCGCACGGCCGCCGACCCCGGGTCCCTCGGCGTCGTCATCGGAGGCTCCGGCAATGGTGAGCAGATCGCCGCGAACAAGGTGGCCGGCGTCCGCGCCGCCCTCGCCTGGAGCGCCGAGACCGCCGCGCTGGGCCGCGAGCACAACAACGCGAACGTGGTCGCCGTCGGCGCTCGCATGCACGCGCAGGAGGACGCGACGAAGTTCGTCGAGACCTTCCTCAACACCCCGTTCTCCGGTGACGAGCGCCACATCCGCCGCATCGACATGCTGGCCGCCTACGAGACCACGGGCGACCTGCCCCCGATCCCGGCCCACCACCCCCAGGGCTGAGGCGACCGCCGCCGGCATGCAGAGGGCACAGCCCCTGCATGCCAGGGGCGCGGGGAACGGCGCGAGCAACCCCCACGCACCCGTACCCGAATCGCATCCCCGACCATCCCCCACCCCCCTGCCGAACTCCCGGAGGACAACGTGCCGGAGGGGCACACCATCCACCGCCTCGCCGAGGACTGCCTGACCCACTTCGGCGGCGACGGCCGGCCCGTCCACGTCACCAGCCCCCAGGGCAAGTTTGCCGACGCCGCGGCCCTCCTCAACGGCACCCCCCTCCACACCGCCGAGGCCCACGGCAAGCACCTGTTCCTGCACTTCGGCGACCCGGACGCCGAGGAGCGGGTCCACATCCACCTGGGCCTGTTCGGCAAGGTCACCTTCGGCCCGGCCCCCGCGCCCCCGCCCACGGACACCGTCCGCCTGCGGCTGCGCGCCGACACGTCGTACATGGACCTGCGCGGCCCGACCACCTGCGCCCTGATCACCGACGCCGAGAAACGGGCCGTGCACGCCCGCCTCGGCCCCGACCCGCTCCGCGCCGACGCCGACCCGGCCCGCGCCTACGCCCGCGTCTCCCGCAGCCGTACGACCGTCGCCGCGCTCCTCCTGGACCAGAAGGTGATCGCGGGCGTCGGCAACGTCTACCGCGCCGAGGTCCTCTTCCGGCACGGCATCGACCCCTACCGGGCGGGCAAGGACATCACCCCGGCGGAGTGGGACGCGATCTGGACCGACCTCGTCGGCCTCATGCGCGAGGGCGTGCGGCACAACCGCATCGACACCGTCCGCCCGGAACACACCCCCGAGGCCATGGGCCGCCCGCCCCGCGTCGACGACCACGGCGGCGAGGTGTACGTGTACCGCAGGGCGGCCATGCCCTGCCATCTCTGTGGTGGCGAGATCCGCACCGCCGATCTCGCCGCCCGTAACCTCTTCTGGTGCCCGGCCTGCCAGCACGGGTGAACACCGCCGCGCCGGGCCGCCGGACCCCCGAACTCCCGAACCGCCGAGGCCGCTTCGGGCCGCCCCGCCCCTAGAAACCGTGCGGCAGCCAGGGCGCCGGCCCCGACGCGAGGAACCCCACGGACGCCTCCGCCAGCGCCCCCTGCCGCAGCTCCCGCACCAGCCCCGCCGCGGCCAGCGCGGACAGGCTCACGCCGCCCAGATACGCCGCCCCCAACTCCCGTACGGAGAGCGAGAGATCGGCGGCGTCCGCGGTCCGTTCGCAGGTCGCGCCCTTCGGGTCGCCGGTGAGCCGCCAACGCCCCTCGTTCCAGGGGCAGAAGGAGTCCTCGACCTCGAACACCACGTCCAGCGGCGCCTGATACGTCCGCACACGCAGGGCCGCGCCGACGTCCACGAGCCGCAGATACAGGTCGTCCGTGAACCGCAGCGCGCAGCGGCGGATGTCCGACACCAGATGCAGCACCGGCTCGTCCACGGGCAGCCGGTGGGCGACGACGCTCGACGTCAGGTCGATGTCGAAGAGGAACCGCCACAACGCGGCGCGGGCGGCCGGGTCCAGGGCCTCCAGCGCGCTCAACTGGACGACGCCCTCCGCCCCGCGCGGCCCCCAGTCGGACTTGACCCGGAAGCGCGCGTACCCGACCACACCGGCGCCGTCTGCCCGCTCGGCCACCACGCACTGCAAGGGCGAGGCACCGCTGCGGTGGCGGTCCGTGTCGAGCAGTTCCACCCGGTCCCAGCCGGGCCGCCGGGCCAGCATCCCCGGCCGCTCCGGCACCCGGCGGGCGTACACCGCCTCGCACGCGTCGAGCACCTCGGCGGGGTCGGCGTACCGCAGCCGTACGTCGTCGGTGCCGGGCGGTACGGACAACCGCACCCGGGCGGTGTCGATGTCGGCGGCGAGCCGGCGCGTGGCCAGGCCGTACCCGAACCTGCCGTAGATCGCCGGCTCGGACGCGGTCAGCACGGCCAGCGGCTCCCCCCAGGAACGGATGTCGTCCAACTGCCGCCGCATCATGGACGTCAGCACGCCGCGCCGCCGGTGCGTGGCCGCGACACCGACCATCGTGACGCCCGCCGCGGGAACGGCCGCGCCGCCGGGCACCGCGAGCCGGAAGTCGAACGCCCCCGCCGTACCCACGCACCGGTCGCCCTCCCACACGCCGAGGGAACGGTCGTGCAGAGTGAGCGCGTCCCACAACTCGCGCTCCTCCGGCGGTTCGGGGCTGCCGCCGAAGGCACGGACGAGGTTGTCGTACCAGACGTTCCAGTCTTCCTTGCGCAGCACCCGCAACTCAGTCGTCATACGCCATGCCTAGCAGGGCGATCCCGGACGGGCGAGCGAATTTGTCCCGCGCGTCGCGGCTCGACGTGGGATCCTTCACAGGTGCCGCACGGAGGGCGCACGGGGGCCGAAGGGCGCGTTCCGGTGTGAGATCTGTGTGAGATTCGTCGTGAACCGGCCCTCGGAAGGGGGACAAGTAGGACCTCCTGTGCACAGGGGCTGGTCCGATGGATAAGGTCCCGAACAATGGCAGCAGGACGAGAGCGGCGCGCGGCGGCCGATACGCTCACGGCCCGGATGAAGAAGCTGGTTCACCGGGTCCGCACCGGTGTGCGCAAATCAGCCGTCGACTACTTCCGCGGCGACGGCTCCGACTGGATCGCCCTCGTCGGCCTGCTGCTGATGATCCCGCTGATGGCCTGCCTCACCCTCGTCAACGAGGTGTGGTTCTCACCCGCCGTCCTCGTGCTCCCCATCGTCGCGGGCGGCCTGCTGCTGCGGCCCGCCAGCCTCCTCGGCCTGTACGCGGCCGCCGCGACCGCGCTGATCGTGGAGTCGGTGCGGCTCGGCCCCTATACCGAGGGCCCGGCCCGGGTGACCCCCGGTGTCGTGCTCGTGGTCGCCGCCTGCGGGTTCTTCGGCCTGCTCATCGCCCAGTTCCGCAGCCGGGTCGGCGTGCCCTGGCGGCGCGGCGGCACCATGCTCTTCGACCTGCGCGAACGCATCCGGGTGCAGAGCAAGTTGCCGCAACTGCCCGCCGGCTGGCACCGCGAGATGGCCCTGCGCCCGGCGGGCGGCCAGTCCTTCTCCGGCGACTTCGTCGTGGCCGCCCGCACGAACGGCGGCCGCACCCTCGAAGTCGTCCTCACCGACGTCTCCGGCAAGGGCATGGACGCGGGCTCCCGCGCCCTGCTCCTCTCCGGCGCCTTCGGCGGACTCCTGGGATCGCTCCCACCCCACGCCTTCCTCCCGGCGGCCAACGGCTATCTCCTCCGCCAGGACTGGGACGAGGGCTTCGCGACCTCCATCCACCTCGTCCTCGACCTCGACTCCGGCGACTACGAACTCTTCTCCGCCGGCCACCCGCCCGGCCTCCAGCTCAGCGCGGGCACCGGCCGCTGGGAGGAGAAGGCCGCCGAAGGCCCCCTCCTCGGGGTGTACGACGGTGCTCAGTTCGACCCGGTCAAGGGCTCGCTGCGCCCCGGCGACGTCCTGATGCTGTTCACCGACGGCCTCGTCGAGACCTCCGACCGGGACATAGTCGAAGGCATCGACCGCCTCACCGGCGAGGCCGACCGCTACGTCGCGGGCGGCTTCCACGGCGCCGCCTGGCACCTCATCGAAGCCGTCGCCAAGGACGTCAACGACGACCGGGCCCTCCTCCTGATCTGCCGGGAAGGCTCGACGGCGACCAGGTGACCGCCCCTGAAAAGCAGTGGGCGAAGCCCCTGCCTTTTCCAGGGGCGCGGTGAACTGCGCGACCAGCCCCCACCGGACGGACGTCCGGGGGTCGAAGGGGCGCAGCCCCTGGAGGATGGGAAGGGCAGGGGCGGCGGGGGCGAAACCCGGACCGGCATTCAGCACCACCCCACCACCCACCACCCGAAGGAGCCCGGACCCGATGCCCCAGCCCCTCCTCTCCCTCCCCGCAGTGGAAACCCTGGCCAGATCCGCCCACGCCACCCAGACGGACAAGGCCGGCCGCCCCTACACCGAGCACCTCCAGGCGGTGGCGGCCGGCGTCACGGCACGAGGCGGCGACGAGGACCAGATCGCCGCGGCCTGGCTGCACGACGCCATCGAGGACGACGCCCTCACCGAGACCTGGCTCGCCGAAGCCCCCCTGACCGCCCGCACCAAGGCCATCGTGCTGGCCCTCACCAAGCGCGAGGGCGAATCCCCGCAGACGTACGCCGCCCGCATCCTCGACACCCCGGGCGCGCTCCTCGTCAAGCAGTCGGACCTCGCGCACAACGCGAACCCGGCCCGTCTCGCCGTCCTGGACGAGCCCACCCGCACCCGCCTGACCCGGAAGTACGCCCACATGCGAAACCTCCTCGGCCTGCCGGACGAACCGGCGGCCGAGGAGGCCACGTCACACGGCTGAGGGGGCGGAAAGCACCCGGCGTCGAGGCGGGGAGGGACTCCGCGCCTACGTCCTGACGCCTGCCTTCCCGCGCTCGCGGGCCAGCTCGGCGGCGTCCCGCTTGAACGCCCACTCCATCTTCGGCTCCATGGCGAACCGGAACATCCGCTGCACCGGCGGGGTGCACAGCACGGTGATGACGGCCGCCGCGAGGAAGGTGGCGAACAGCTCGCCGAGCGGCTGGTACACCCAGGCGTTGGCGTCGTACCAGTCCCAGAAGCGCGAGCCCTTCGCGAGGAACCCGTGCAGCAGGTAGCCGTACAGCGTGCCGGCGCCCAGCACGGTGAACCACATCTTCCGCCGGGGCACCCAGGCGAAGAAGCACGTGGTCAGCACCATGGAGCAGCCGAACAGGGCGAAGGTCATGACGATCCCGGCCCACCACGGCGCACCCAGCTCCTGCGCGCTGTCACGGTGGTAGAACCAGGCCGAGTTCATGTCCGGGCCCAGCCAGTACGCCATGGCCAGCGCGCACCCGGCCACCGGCAGGGACAGGATCCGCACCTCGCGGCGCCGCATGAACTGGAAGTGCGCGGGCTTCATGAAGAGGCCGACGACGAAGAACGGCAGGAACTGCAGGACGCGTTGCAGGTCCAGGTCGTCGCCGATGTCGGGCGAGACCGAGGCGAGCGCCGCGACGGCGAGCGCCACCGGGACCGGCCAGCGCACCACCTTCCACAGCGGTGTCGTCAGCCGCCACACGAACAGCGCGATCAGGAACCAGGTGAGGTACCAGGGGTCGAGCAGGCTGATCGGGTGGGAGGGGTCGTCGTCGCCCCACCGCTTGAAGAAGGAGTAGGCGATCTCGAAGAGGACGTACGGCACGGCTATGCCGGTGACCAGCCTGCGCAGCCGGTCGGGGCGCATGTCGAAACTGCGCGAGAAGTAACCGGAGATGATGATGAACGCCGGCATGTGAAACGTGTACACGAACATGTACAGCGCCTCGGCGGCACGGCTGTGGTCGGTGAGCGGCTCCCACGCGTGTCCCATCGCCACGAGCACGATGGCGAGGTACTTGGCGTTGTCGAAGAACGCGTCACGTTGTTTGGCCGGTCTGGCCTCGGGGGAGGCGCCCGTCGGCGCCGGGTGGGGGAACGAGGACTTCAGCGAGCGCGGACTCGGCACTCCGTCGGCCGACGGCTGTAGTGGCTGTGCCGGCGGGAGCGGCGTCCCGGGCCGGCCGTGCGGTCGCAGCGAGTTCGTCACAGACCCTCCCGCCGGAAACTCCGGAAGGCGGTCCGAGCACTCGCTGCGCAAGCGGGGGACGAGGCAGCGGTGAACATCTGAGGCACCCTAGCGTTGTCTGTGCGATTACGTAAAACCACCCACGTGAATCCTGTATTGAGGGGTACGTGTGCTCCCCGCGTACCCGGGATTCGTGAAGTCATGACCGGGTGGAGCGTCACAGTGTGTCCACCGCACGGCAGATGGCAGCCGTCGGTCTGTCCGCATTCATCCCGACTAAATGGCGCATAACGTGCGCAGGCGACTCCGGTGAAATGTCCGGTTAATTACTGTCCTGCCCGGGCCTCTTGATGTGTCTGTGGCAACAATTCGAATTACCTGCGCACGCGTTGTGTGTGCACGGAAACGATCTTCCCGAATTCGCCCCCGGCGCGCTCCCGTTGGTCGGGGGCGGAGGTGGCGTGCGCGCGGCGCCGTGGCCGACGTTGCCTCACCCGCTGCATATGACGGCCCCGTTGGTGGCACGATGGTTCTGGCGGGGTGCGCGTGGGGTCGGCGCCCCGGGCCGGGTGCGGACCGACCGAGGGTGTGATCTGTGTGGCCATTTCGCTGTCAGTGGTGCTCTTGCTGGGGATCATCCTGGTGGTGCTGATGCGAGGGGGGACGATCAAGGCCGGGCCGGCCGTCGTCGCGATCCTCTTCGGCTTCTTCCTCGCCTCGACGGGCATGGCCGACGACATCCAGCGCTTCCTGAACTCGATAGCGGACACCATCAACTCGATCCAGTTCTAGTGACCGCCCGGGCACACACCGTGCGCGGCCGCACGGCCCGGCAGGGACCACGAGACGACAAAAAGCCTCCGGCCCGGTCCGAGGG
>NZ_JBHVDD010000038.1:0-76965 GCF_042802995.1 Streptomyces sp. NPDC057438 | reverse complement strand
CCCGCACCCGCCGACGAACCCCGCACCCCCCACCCCTCAGGCACCCCGTCCCGGTATCCGGACGCGAGTTGCGGCGCGACGATCACCTCGCGTACGTTCAGGTTCAGGTCATGAGTGACAGCCCATAGCCCCGGCTGGCTGTCCGGCAACCCTCCTTCCGTGGCGGGGTGCCCCGGGTGAAGACCGGGCCGTAGGCAGCGAGGTCTACGGCAAGCGCGGCTTCGAGGGAGTTCTTCCGTGAGCAAGCGAATGCGATAGGGCCGCCGAGCCCCGCCTCCGCGCACCCCTTTTCCTTCCTTCAGCGTGCCTTTCTTCGGCATGCCCTCTCACGGGAGTTCCCCATGTCTGTCTCCAGCGTCTCCACCCTTGCCGCCGACCGGTCCGTTTGCACCCCGCTGCCCGTTCTGGGGCGAGATGTCACCGTCCCACTCGTCACCGGCGGCGAGGTCACCTACGCCGCCCTCGACTACGCCGCCAGCGCCCCCGCCCTGCAGCGCGTCTGGGACGACGTGGCGGCGTACGCGCCGTACTACGGGAGCGTGCACCGGGGCGCCGGGTACCTCTCCCAGCTGTCGACGGACCTCTTCGAGAACGCCCGGAAGACCGTCGCCGAGTTCCTCGACTGCCGGGCCGACGACCAGCTGATCTTCACCCGCTCGACGACGGACTCCCTGAACCTGCTGGCCGAGGCCCTCCCCGCCGACTGCCAGGTCTTCGTCTTCGAGACCGAGCACCACGCCTCGCTGCTGCCCTGGCGGAAGGCGCGGGTGACCTACCTGGACGCGCCCCGCACGCCGGAGCAGGCCGTCACCACCCTGGAGGCCGCCCTCGCGGCACGCGATCCGTACGGGCCGGCACTGGTGTGCGTCACCGGTGCCTCGAACGTCACCGGGGAGATCTGGCCGGTGCGCGAGCTGGCCGCCGCCGCGCACGCGCACGGCGCGCGGATCGTGCTCGACGCGGCCCAGCTCGCGCCCCACCACCCCGTCTCCGTACAGGAGCTGGACGTGGACTGGGTCGCCTTCTCGGGGCACAAGCTGTACGCGCCCTTCGGCTCGGGCGTGCTCGCCGGGCGCGCCGACTGGCTGCGCGAGGCCGACCCGTACCTCGCGGGCGGCGGTGCCAGCCGCAAGGTGACCCGGCGCACGGACGGCGGCGTGGACGTCGAGTGGCACGAGAGCGCCGCCCGCCACGAGGCCGGCTCGCCCAACGTCATCGGCGCCTACTCCATCGCCTCCGCCTGCAAGGCCCTCGGCGAGGCCGGGTTCGACACCCTGGTCGCCCGGGAGCGGTATCTGATCGACACCGTACGGGCCGGGCTCGCCGAGGTGCCCGAGGTGCGGACCCTCTCCCTCTTCGGGGACGACGCCCCGCGCGTCGGCGTCCTCTCCTTCGTCGTCGACGGCTGGAACAGCTCCCACTTCGCCGCCGCCCTCTCCGCCGAGTACGGCATCGGCGTCCGCGACGGCCTCTTCTGCGCCCACCCCCTCGTCCGCACCCTCCTCGGCACCGACCCGCAGACCCAGGGCGAGTGCGGCGCCCCCGAGGCGGCCCCCGGCGAGCGCTCCCTCAACGCGATCCGGGTGAGCTTCGGAGCGGGCACCCCCGACGAGCACGTGGAGCGGTTCGTACGCGCGGTGAAGGAACTCGTGCGCGACGGCGCGCAGTGGAACTACCGCACGGAGGACGGCCGTTGCGTCCCGGCGGTCTGACCGCCACCGCCGGGGCGTTCGGCCGTGGGGGAGGCTGCTAGCCGTCCAGCCCGATGGCGAAGGCAGCCTCCAGGTCGTGCTGGGAGTAGGCGCGGAAGGCGACGTGCGTGTCCGTGCCGAGGACGCCCGGGATCTTGCTGATGCGGCCGGGGATCACGTCCGCGAGGTCCTCGTGCTCCTTCACCCGGACCATGGCGACCAGATCGTACGTACCGGTCACGGAGAACACCTCGGTCACGGATTCGATCGCGGCGATCGACTCCGCGATCTCCGGAATCCGGTCCACGCTGGTCTTGATGAGGACGATCGCGGTGATCACGGCTGGTTCTCTCCCTCGGGGGCCGGAGCAGGGACGTTCTTCGAGGCGTCCGCTGGCGGATTCACTCTAGCCCTACGGCCGTAACGCCCCCACGCGTAGACGAACCCCAGTCCGAACCCGACCAGGTGCGCCAGATAGGCGACGCCCGGCCCCGAGGTCTGCCGTCCCGCCGCCAGCCACTGCAGGCTCACCCAGAAGGGCAGGGTCACCCACGCCGGGAACCGCAGGGGCAGGAAGAAGAGGAACGGCAGGAGGCTCGTCACCCGCGCCCGGGGGAACAGGTACAGGAACGCGCCGAGGACCGCCGAGATCGCCCCCGAGGCGCCGACCAGCGACTGCGGCGACCCGGCGTGCGCCGCCGCGTACGCCACCAGCGCGAGGTAGCCGCAGCTCACGTAGAACAGGGCGAACGCCACCCGGCCCATGCGTTCCTCGGCCATCGCGCCGAAGACGAAGAGGAAGAGCATGTTGCCCAGCAGGTGCAGCCAGCTGCCGTGGACGAAGAGCGCGGTGAGGGGGGTGAGCGCCGCCCGCGGGGTGCCGTCGAAGAGTTCCACGGGGACGACGCCCCAGCGGTGGAAGTACGCCCGTTGCGCGGCGAGCAGCCCGTCCCCGGTGCCGTACACGGGGTTGAGGCCCGCCGCAGGCCCGATCAGGAAGATCGCACAGCAGACGGCGATCAGCCCGTACGTGACGGGAGCCGACTCGTTCCGTACGGCCCGGGCGGCCGGGGTGACCCACTTGCCGATCATGCGCAGAGCATGACGTAACCGGACCCACCCGCACAGACCGCCTCGCCGCCCGCGCGGATCGGCAGGCCCGCCGGAACCGATCGGCGCCCCCACCGTGGGCGAACAGGCGTCCGGTGCCGGTCAGGCCGTAGGGTTACGAGCCACAAGCACCGGGACGCCGGCGCTTCACGGAGACTGGAAGAAGGAAGAGCAGCCACGATGACGGTTCCCCTGCCGACGGACACCACCCGCTGGCGCTGCACGCTCTGTGGCAATCTCACGCGGTTCGACGTGACCCGCTCGTCGAAGGTCGTCGAGTACGTGCACCTCGACCTCGCCGGGCAGCCCAACGTCGAGGAGCGCGAGGTGGTCAGTGAGACCATCGAGTCGGTGCGCTGCCGCTGGTGCAACGCCGTGGACCAGGTGGAACTCGTGGACAGGCCGGACGCCGACTCCTGAGGGAGCCGGTCCGCACAGACATTGGGGTGACGGATGGTGGAGACCGCAGGCGGGGGGCCGGCCGACGGCGCCGCCGAGGTGCTCGACCGTCCGCTGCCCGAGGGCGTGCGCAGACGGGTCGTGCAGATCGTCTCGGACGGGTTCGGCGGCCTGACCGTCGCCGAACTGCCCGCACAGCTCAGACAGTACGCCCGGTTCACCCCGACGCGCCGGGTGAAGTTCGCCGGGAACGCGATGGCGGCCGCGGTGGAGAGCGACACGCTGTTCAGACAGCGGATCGGCGAGCGGTTCCGGGAGGCCCACCCGGAGCTGGCCGGCGCCCTCGACACGGGCGCGCCGCCCCCGGCCGCGGACCCGCTGGACGTGGCGGCCGCGGCCTATGTGCTGCGTCCCACCGGCTGGGTGAAGCTGGTCGCCGCCGCCGGTGAGGAGGCCCTGCGGGCCGACGCCGAGCGCGCCGACGAGGAGAGCCGGGCCGAACTGGACCGGCTGCGCGAGCAGCTCGCCGAGGCCCGCGCCCACACCAAGTCCGAGACGGAGCGGCTGCGTACGGAGCTGGAGGCGGCGCGGAAGGAGGCCGACTCCCTGCACCGCAAGCTCCGGGCCGCCCTCAGCGACGTCAAGCGGGGCGAGGCCGCCCTGCGCAAGCTGCACGCCGAGACGGAGACCGCGCGCGCCGAGGGGCACGCCCAGGTGTCCGCGGCCGAGAGCGAGAGCCGGCGGCTCAAGGCGCGGCTCGGTGAGGCGGAGGCCGCCCTGGAGGCCGCCCGAAGGGCCGCCCGCGAGGGCCGCAGCGTCGAGGACATGCGCGTACGGCTGCTGCTCGACACGGTGCTGGACGCGGCCCAGGGGCTGCGCCGGGAACTGGCGCTGCCGCCGGTCTCCGTACGGCCCGCCGAGACCGTCGACGCGGTCGAGCCGGGGCGGATGACCCCGAAGGACATCGCCGCCCGCGCGCTGTCGGAGAACGACCCGGCGATCCTGGACCAGTTGCTGGCGCTGCCGCAGGCGCATCTGGTCGTCGACGGCTACAACGTGACCAAGACCGGCTATCCGCAGATGCCGCTGGAGAAGCAGCGCCTCAGGCTCCTCGGGCAGCTCTCCCAGCTCGCCGCGCAGACCGGCGCCGAGGTCACCTGTGTCTTCGACGGGGCCGAGCTGGCCGCGCCGGTGCTGCTCGCGCCGCCGCGCGGGGTGCGGGTGCTGTTCTCCAAGCCGGGTGTCACCGCCGACGAGTTGATCCGTCAACTGGTGCGCGCCGAGCCGCCCGGCCGGCCCGTCATCGTCGCGTCCACCGACCGCGAGGTGGCCGACGGGATCGCCAAGGCGGGTGCCCGCCCGGTGGCCTCCGCGGTGCTCCTCAAGCGGCTTTCCTGACCCTTCGGTGTCGTACGCCCGCAACGGTAATGAACAGGCGTAATGCCCGAATTGACGGAACTGTTGCGCAACGTAGCGTCAACCGGGCATTACTGGATGTGTGTTGAGTGTAAATTGTGCGCCGTGGGGTGGGATTTTTCCTGTGGGGGATTTGAAGTGATCACCGTTGGGTCACTAGGGTCTGGGCTCAAACCTCTGAACGGGTGATCGTCGCCGGAGTCCCCGCCGGCCGGTCGCTCCAATGAAGGAGTTCACCTACCGTGGCGTCCCACCGTCGACCGAAGCAGCCGAGCCGTGCGCGCGTGACCGTGCTCACCACCGCTGCCGCCGCTGCCGTGGCCATCTCCTCGCAGGCCGCCAACGCCGCGCCCTCGGAGAAGCCGAGCAAGGACGAGGTCAAGGCCAAGGTCCACAAGCTCTACGAGGACGCCGGGCGGGCCACCGACAAGCTCAACGGGGCCGAGGAGAAGCAGGAGAAGCTCGAGAAGGAGATCTCCGCGATCCAGGACAACGTCGCCAAGGGCCAGGAAGAACTCAACGAGCTGCGTGAGGGCATAGGCCTGGCGGCCAGCGCCCAGTACCGTTCGGGCGGCATCGACTCCTCGATCCAGCTGTTCCTCTCCGCCGACCCGGACGACTACCTGGACAAGGCCGCCACGCTCGACCAGCTGACCAGCCAGCAGGTCGACGCGCTCAAGAAGATCCAGGACAAGCAGCGCGCACTCGCGCAGCAGCGCCAGGAGGCCACGGAGAAGCTGGAGGACCTCGCCGACACCCGCGAGACCCTGGCCAAGAAGAAGAAGGAAGTCCAGAACAAGCTGGCCGCGGCGAACAGGCTCCTCAACAGCCTGACGGCCGCGGAGAAGGCGTCCCTGGACGAGCAGGAGACCCGCGCGAGCCGCGACGCCGGGGACCGCGTCGACCTCGGCAAGGAGACGCCCGCCTCCAGCTGGGGCGCGGCCGCCCTCGCCGCCGCGGACACCCAGCTCGGCAAGCCCTACGTCTCCGGCGGCAGCGGCCCCAACTCCTACGACTGCTCCGGGCTCACCCAGTGGGCGTACGCCCAGGCCGGTGTGTCGATCAGCCGGACCACGTACACGCAGCAGAACGACGGTACGAAGATCGGCCGCGACCAGCTCATGCCGGGCGACCTGGTGTTCTTCAACAACCTCGGCCACGTCGGTCTCTACGCGGGCAACGGCACCGTCATCCACGCCCCGTACCCGGGCAAGGTCGTCCGCTACGAGTCGATGAGCACCATCGGCTCCTTCCAGTTCGGTGTCCGCGTCGTCGGCTGACCTCCCCTGCGCCCGCCGAGAACGGGCCGACTGTCACACTCCGTGACGGTCGGCCCGTTTTTCTTCAAGATCAGGACACAGTGCCGCCCGAACGGGCGAATTCCCGCACCTCGCGCTGACCCCTGTCCCGGCCGGTGACCTGGGTTCCAGCCCGGACGTCACGCTGTGTGGTCGCGGAGGTCTTTGGCTGTGACACGGTCACGCGGCTACTGTCGGCCGCGCCTCCCTCACCCGCTGTGAGCGCACCCCTCTCCCGGGGGTCGCCCTCCGGCCACGGGAGGGCCCTGTCCGTCGTCGAAGGGAGTGCGGCTTCCCGTGGTGTCCCACAGTCGCCTTGTACCGTCCGGGTTCGACCGGGGCGCGGCCGCCGCCCTCGGTGTGCTGTCCGCCGCTGCCGCCGCCCTCGGCGCCATCCCCGTCCAGCAGGCCGCCGCCGCGCCGCACGACACCACCCGGGCCGAGGTGGACCGGCTGTACGAGGAGGCCGAGCGGGCCACCGAGGCCTACAACAAGGCCGACGAGCGCGCCGACGAGCTGCGCGAGCAGGTCGGTACCGCGCAGGACTCGATCGCCCGCCAGCAGGACCGCGTCAACACCATGCGGGAGTCGCTGGGTTCGCTCGCCGGCGCCCAGTACCGCTCCGGTGCCGTGGACCCCTCGATCGCGCTGCTGTTCTCCGACGACCCGGACGACTACCTCGACACGGCCGCCGCACTGGACCGCATCAGCGTCCACCAGGCGGGCGAACTCCACGACCTGCGGCAGGCCATGCGCGAACTCTCCCAGGACCGTGCGGAGGCCGGCGGCAAGCTCACCGAGCTGGAGAGGAGCCGCAAGGCCGTCGCCGCGCACAAGCGGGCCGTCGAGGGGAAGCTCGCTGCGGCCCGCCGGCTGCTCAACTCCCTGCCGGACGAGGAGCGGGCCGCGTACGACCGGGCCTCCCGCTCCACCGACTCCGGCCGGGCGGGGATGCCCGACCCCTCCGGCGCCGTGGCACCCAGCGGCCGCGCGGCCGCGGCCGTCGCCGCCGCCCGCTCCGCGCTCGGCAAGCCGTACGTGTGGGGGTCCACCGGGCCCCACGGCTTCGACTGCTCCGGCCTCATGGTCTGGTCGTACGGACAGGCCGGCGTCGGTCTGCCGCGCACCTCGCAGGCCCAGCGGTACGCCGGCACCCAGGTCCCGCTCTCCCAGGCCCGGCCCGGCGACATCGTCACCTACCGGCCGGACGCCAGCCATGTCGGCATGTACGTCGGCAACGGCCAGGTCATCCACGCCCCCTACCCGGGCGCCCCGGTCCGCTATGACCCCGTCGGCATGATGCCGATCGCCTCGGTCACCCGTCCCTGACCGCCGCAGGCCCCCGGCCGCCCCCGTCGGCCGGGGGCCGGTGCCCCGTACGATCGGGAACGTGGCTGGTGGACGGTGTACGACGCGTGCCGGGTCCGGGGGGCTCCCGGGCCCCGGACGTGCCCTACCGGCGGTCGCGCTCGCCCTCGCCCTCCTCGTCGGCTGCGGGGGGACCGCGACGCCCGACGCCTCTCGCGCCGAGGTGCGGCGGATGCTCGACCGCCGGGCCGCGGCGGTGCTGGAACGGGACGGGGCGGCCTACCGCGCCACCGAGGCGGCGACCCCCGTCCCCGGCCAACTGGCGACCGGAAAGGCCGAGTTCACCAACCTCCGCGGCCTGCCGCTGGCCTCCTGGTCCTACGACCTCACCGCCTTCCACCGCTCCGGGGACCGGGCCACGGCCGAGGCCGCCCTCCGCTACCGGATACGCGGCTACGACCGGGCCCCCGTCACCGCCGCCCGCACGCTGAACCTCGTCCGGGACGCCGACGGGAGGTGGCGGGTCGCCGCCGACGAGCCCGCGGAGAACGGCACCGAACAGCTGTGGGAGCAGGGACCGATACGGGCCGTGCGCGGGGCGCGCAGCCTCGTGCTGGGGGTGGGGCGGCCGACGGCTGATCTGCGGGCGTACGCGGCGCTGGCGGACCGGGCCGTGCCCGCCGTCACCGAGGCGTGGGGCGGCAACTGGGCGCGGCGGGTCATGGTCGTCGTCCCCGAGTCGCTGGAGGAGATGGCGGGGCTGCTGGGGGCGCCCGCGTCCGGATACCGGGGGATCGCGGCGGTCACCACCGGGGAGACGGGTGGCGCGGCGAAGGTCCCGGCGGACCGGATCGTCGTCAACCCCGAGGCGTACGCCCTGCTCGGCGGCCTCGGCAAGCAGGTCGTCCTCACCCATGAGACGACCCATGTCGCCACCCGCGCCCACACCGACGCGTCCACCCCCCTCTGGCTCTCCGAGGGCTACGCGGACTGGGTCGGCTACCGCGGTACCGGCCGCACGGCCGCCGACGTGGCCCCCGAACTGCGGCGCGCCGTCGCGGAGGGCCGGGCCCCGGCCGGCCTGCCCGCCGATGCCGACTTCGGCTTCTCCGACGACTCCGGCGGGCTCGCCGAGGCGTACGAGGGGGGCTGGCTGGCCTGCCGCATGATCGCCGACCGCTGGGGCGAGGTGCGCCTCGACGCGTTCTACCGGGCGGTCGGTGCGCACGCGTCGCGGGAGGGGGCGGTGGAAGGGGCGCTGCGGGAGGTGCTGGGGACGACGGTCGAGGACTTCACGGTGCGGTGGCGGGAGTACGTGCGGGCCGAACTGGGGTGAGGGCGGGCGCACCCCGGAGAAGGCGGCTCAGGAACCCAGAGGCTCCTTCGCGGGGTCGGCCCGGCCCTCGAGCGGGTTCGGCGTGGCCCGAGGCACCGCGTCGCGCCACAGTTCGAACGCGCCCAGCACGGCCGCGATGACGAGGAGCCCGTTGCGGACGAAGAGGAGGGTCACGCCCAGACCGTCACTGGCGACGACGTGTGCGAACCAGATCGGGAACTCCAGGACGGTCACGAAGGACGCCACCAGGATCAGGGCGGCGGGCAGACCCATACGGCTCGTCCGGAAGCAGAGGCACACCGCGGCGAGGCCGACCAGCCACACCATGTACTGCGGGCTGATCACCCGGCTCGTGGCCGTGAACATCAGCACCGCCACGAACGCCGCGTCCGCGAGCGTGTGCGGCGCGAACCGCCGGGCCCGCACCCGCCACAGCAGCAGCCAGGCGAACGCCACCCCGCTGAGCAGCAGGGCCGCTTTGCTGACGGTGTCGACGTGGTCGCCGAGGAACTCCACCGAGCCGTAGTTGAGCAGCACCTTGCCGTCCCAGCCGAACTGGCGGGCCACGTGGAAGACGAGGGCGCCCAGCGACTCCACCTCGGTGCCCCGGTCGCGCTGGAACGTCAGGAAGGCGAAGGCGCCGGGCAGGGAGACGGCGAACAGCGTGGCCACGGCGAGGCCGGTGCCGGCCGCCCACGCCCAGGCGACGCGGCTGCGGGCACCCAGGAGCAGCAGTGCGGGCCAGACCTTCAGCAGGGCCGCGAAGGCCGTCAGCGCCCCCATCGCGCGTGGGTGACGGCTCCCGGCGAGGAGGGCCGCGACCGCCACCGCCGTCACCATCACGTCGTAGCGGGCGTACACCGTCGGGCCGAGCAGCGGCAGACCCACCACCCACACCCAGGCACCCTCCCGGGTCTTCCCGGGGCGCGTGCCCGCGTGGAGGAGCAGCGCGAGGACCGCCAGGTCGGCGAGGAGGGCGAGGACGAAGAACGCCGACGTGTAGTCGAGGAACGGCAGCAGCGCGGGGGAGAGGATGGGGAGGGCGGCGGCGGGCGGGTACTGCCAGGTGACGTCGTCCAGGGGATACGTTCCCGCACGCAGGGTCTCGTACCAGCCCCGGTAGATCACCGAGACGTCGCCCGTGACGTCCGGGCCCGGGAAGACGTACACCTTGAAGACGAACAGCAGCAGGAGCAGCCGGGTCGCGCCCCAGAGGGTGAGCAGCCCGAACGGGACGCGTCGAGAGCCCGTCATGTCCGTCTGAGCCACGTGAGTACCCGTTCGTTCGCGCCCCGCCCCGCATCTGTGGGGGACATCGTCCCACGCCGGTCCGTGGAGCGGCCGTGGAGCCCGGCCGGACGGGGACGTGCCCGCGGGCGGGTGCCGACGGCGGTTGGGTAGGGTCGGCGGCGATGCACAAGACCCTGATCGTCACCAACGACTTCCCGCCCCGGCCCGGCGGCATCCAGGCGTTCCTGCACAACATGGCGCTGCGGCTGGACCCCGAGCAGGTCGTCGTCTACGCCTCGACGTGGAAGCGGAGCCGCGAGGGCGTGCGGGCGACGGCCGACTTCGACGCCGAGCAGCCCTTCACCGTCGTACGCGACCGGACGACCATGCTGCTGCCGACGCCCGCCGTCACCCGCCGCGCGGTGTCGTTGCTACGGGAACACGGCTGCACGTCGGTGTGGTTCGGCGCCGCGGCCCCGCTCGGCCTGATGGCCCCCGCGCTGCGCCGGGCGGGCGCGCGGCGGCTGGTGGCCACGACGCACGGCCACGAGGCGGGCTGGGCCCAGCTGCCCGCCGCCCGGCAGCTGCTGCGGCGGATCGGCGAGGGCACGGACACGATCACCTACCTGGGCGAGTACACCCGCTCCCGGATCGCCGCGGCGCTCACCCCGGACGCGGCCGGGCGCATGGTCCAGCTGCCACCCGGTGTCGACGAGAAGACCTTCCATCCCGGTTCCGGCGGCGCTGAGGTCCGGGCCCGGCTCGGGCTCACCGACCGCCCGGTCGTCGTCTGTGTGTCCCGGCTGGTACCGCGCAAGGGGCAGGACACGCTGATCCGGGCGATGCCCGGCATCCTGGCGAAGGAGCCGGACGCGGTGCTGCTGATCGTCGGCGGCGGACCGTACGAGAAGGAGCTGCGCCGGCTCGCCGGCGAGACGGGGGGCGAGGGTTCCGTCCGCTTCACCGGTGCCGTCCCCTGGGCCGAGCTGCCCGCCCACTACGGAGCCGGTGACGTCTTCGCCATGCCGTGCCGCACCCGCCGGGGCGGACTGGACGTGGAGGGGCTGGGGATCGTCTACCTGGAGGCCTCCGCGACCGGACTGCCCGTCGTCGCGGGCGACTCCGGCGGCGCCCCCGACGCCGTCCTGGACGGCGAGACCGGCTGGGTCGTACGCGGCGACTCCCCGGAGGAGGCCGCCGACCGCGTCGGCACGCTCCTCGGCGACCGGGAGCTGCGGGAACGCATGGGGCAGCGGGGGCGGGAGTGGGTCGAGGAGAAATGGCGCTGGGACCTGTTGGCGGAAACTTTGACATCCTTGCTGTAGCCCCGTGCGGGGTGCGGGGAAGCGTGCGACCAGCCACAAGACGACCGGAAGTCGTCTTCCGGGATCACCCCGCACCCCGATAGTGGGCTCCTGCTCCGGACCTGCCCCTAGCCGGAGCCCGGAAATCCGCACATGCTGCGCACATGACAGCAAAACTGATGCAGCGTCAGCTGACGAGACGTCACATCCTCGGTATGGCCGCGCTCCAGAGCGCGGCCGCCCTCGGCCTCACCCGCATCGGCCTCCAGTCCGCCCGGGCGGCCGAGCCCGACGCGGTCGACAACGCCCCCGCGATCGTCATCGGCTCCGGCTACGGCGCGGCCGTGGCCGCCCTCCGCCTCGGCCAGGCCGGTGTCCGCACCCTCGTCCTGGAGATGGGCCGGGCCTGGACGACCCCCGGCGCCGACGGCAAGATCTTCTGTTCGACGAAGGAACCCGACGAGCGGTCCATGTGGTTCAAGACCCGGACCGAGGCCCCGCTCGCCACCTTCCTCTGGCTGGACGTCGTCAACCAGGACATCAGCCGCTACCCCGGCGTCCTGGACCGCGTGCGCCACGCCAACATGTCGGTCTTCCTGGGCCGCGGTGTCGGCGGCGGCTCCCTGGTCAACGGCAGCATGGCCGTCACCCCGCTCCGGTCGTACTTCGCCGAGCAGTTCCCGACCGTCGACACCGCCGAGATGTACGCCACGTACTTCCCGCGCGCCCGCTCCATGCTCGGCGTCAACACCGTCGACCCCGCGTGGTTCGAATCCACGGAGTGGTACCGCTTCAGCCGGGTCTCCCGCGCCCACGCCCACAAGGCGGGACTCAGGACCACCTTCGTGCCGAGCGTCTACGACTTCGACCACATGCGGCGCGAGGCCGCCGGCACCGCGACGAAGTCGGCCCTCGCAGGAGAGGTCATCTACGGCAACAACCACGGCAAGAAGAGCCTGGACAAGACGTACCTCGCCGCAGCCCTCGGCACCGGCAACGTCACCATCCACACCATGGAACGGGCCCGGGGCATCCGCCGGCAGGGCGACGGGACGTACGTCGTCACCGTCGACCGGATCGACGGCACGGGCGCGGTCGTCGAGACCAAGGAGTACGGCTGCACCTACCTGTTCCTCGGCGCCGGCAGCGTCGGCACCACCGAACTCCTCGTCCGCGCCCGGGCGAAAGGCACCCTGCCCGCGCTCGACGCCAGTGTCGGCGCGGGCTGGGGCCCGAACGGCAACGTGATGCTCGGCCGGGCCAACCACCTGTGGGACACGGTCGGGGCGAACCAGTCGACCATGCCGGTCATGGGCATCGACGACTGGGCCAACACCGCCAACCCCGTCTTCGCCGAGATAGCCCCGCTGCCCACCGGCCTCGAACACTGGGTCAGCCTCTACCTGGCGATCACCAAGAACACCGAGCGTGCCTCCTTCACCTACGACGCCGCGAGCGACTCCGCGAAGCTCGGCTGGAGCGCCGCCCAGAGCGCGGTCTCCTCGTCCATGGCCAAGAAACTCTTCGACCGGATCAACTCCGCCAACTCCACGATGTACCGCTACGACCTGTTCGGCTCGTCCAACAAGGTGTTCGCCGACGACTTCACCTACCACCCGCTGGGCGGCTGCGTGCTGGGCAGGGCGACCGACGACTACGGGAGGGTGAAGGGGTACGCGAACCTGTACGTCACCGACGGCTCGCTGGTGCCCGGCTCGATCGGGGTGAACCCGTTCGTCACGATCACCGCGCTCGCCGAACGCACGATGGCGCGGGTCCTCGTGGAGGACGCCGCGCCATAGCCGTCGTACGTGTCTGACTACTTCTGGTAGATCGCCTCGATCTCGTCCGCGTAGTCCTTCGCCACCACGTTGCGCTTGAGCTTCAGGGACGGCGTCAGGTGACCCGTCTCCTCCGTGAACTGGGAGGGCAGAATGCGGAACTTCCGCACCGATTCCGCCTTCGACACCGCGGCGTTGCCGTCGTCGATCGCGGCCTGCACGGCCGCGTTCAGATCGGCGTCCGCGCTCAGCGACGCCGCGGTGGAGCCCGCGGGCTTGCCGTGCTCGGCGGCCCAGCGGCCCAGGAACTCCTCGTCGATGGTGACCAGCGCGCCGACGAACGGCCGCCCGTCGCCCACCACCATGCACTCCGCGACCAGGGCGTGCGCCCGGATCCGGTCCTCGATCACGGCCGGGGCGACGTTCTTGCCGCCCGCGGTGACGATGATCTCCTTCTTGCGGCCCGTGATGCTGAGATAGCCGTCCTCGTCGAGGGTGCCGATGTCACCGGTGTGGAACCAGCCGTCGGCCAGCGCCTCCTCGGTCGCGCCCGGGTTGTTCCAGTACTCCTTGAACAGGTGCTCGCCGTGCAGCAGCACCTCCCCGTCGTCCGCGATCCGGACGACGGAACCCGGCAGCGGCTGCCCCACCGTGCCGATCTTCTGGCGGTCCCAGGGGTTGAACGCGGTGGCCGCGCAGGACTCGGTCAGGCCGTAGCCCTCCAGGACCGTGAAGCCGATGCCCCGGAAGAAGTGGCCGAGGCGCTCGCCCAGCGGGGCGCCGCCCGAGATCGCGAACTCGCCCTTGCCGCCGAGTACCGCGCGCAGCTTGCTGTAGACGAGCCGGTCGAACACCTTGTGCTTGATCTTCAGACCGACGGCCGGACCCGACGGGGTGTCCAGCGCCCTGCTGTACGCGATCGCGGTGTCCGCGGCCTTGTCGAAGATCTTGCCCTTGCCGTCCGCCTGCGCCTTGGCCCGCGCCGAGTTGTAGACCTTCTCGAAGACCCGCGGCACGCCGAGGATCAGCGTCGGCCGGAAGGAGGCCAGCTCGTCGGTGAGGTTCTTGATGTCCGGGACGGTGCCCAGCTTGATCGGCGCCATCATGGGCGCGACCTGCACGAGCCGTCCGAAGACGTGCGCCAGCGGGAGGAAGAGGAGGACCGAGCACTCGCCCGTGCGGAACAGCGGCCGCAGCCGCTCCACCACGTTCCCGCACTCGGCGAAGAAGCTGCGGTGGGTGAGTACACAGCCCTTCGGGCGGCCCGTGGTGCCGGAGGTGTAGACGATGGTCGCCGGGTCGTCGGCCTTCGCCAGCGAGCTGCGCTCGTCGACGGCCGCGTCGGTGACGTCCTGGCCGAGGCGGCCCAGTTCCTCCACCCCGCCGCCCTCGATCTGCCAGACGTGCTTCAGCGCCGGCAGCGAGTCGCGCACCGACTCGACGGCGGCCGTGTGCCCGTCCAGCTCCACGACCATCGCGGTCGCGCCCGAATCGGCGAGGATCCACTGCACCTGCTCCGGCGAGCTCGTCTCGTACACCGGCACGGTCACCGCGCCGGCCGTCCAGATCGCGAAGTCCAGCAGGGTCCACTCGTACCGGGTGCGGGACATCAGCGCGACCCGGTCGCCCGGCTGCACCCCGGCGGCGATGAGCCCCTTGGCGGCCGTCCGCACCTCGCTCAGGAACCGGACGGCGTCGACGTCCTGCCAGACGCCGTCCACCTTGCGGGCGATGACGGCGACATCGGGGTGCTGCGCGGCGTTTCTACGGACGATGTCCGTCAGATTGCCGTCCGTCGGGACCTCGTACAAAGCCGGAAGGCTGAACTCGCGCAAGACTGCTGCTCCTCATAGGGCGCCGGCGCCACGACTCTGTGTGCTGCGACGGTGCGGTCCAAGGACGGGGGAGCGCTCAGGTCCGCTTGTCTTGTTCCTACTGGTTGAAAACCTGAGCACAACTGGACTGCCCGGACGTTACCCGTCGGTATGGCCTCTCCGCGAGGGGGGCCGGGCGAGATGTTCTTCGCGTCACACGCGGGGGGTGCTCCGAGCAGAATAATCCCCCAACTTACTGACTGGCCAGTAACCACACGTCCGACCGGCTCTGTTCACGTATGCCGCACAGGCCTACGCTTGATCGTCATGGCACGCACACCGGGCGGTAACGACAGGACACGCATCCACGTGGTCAGCGACGTGCACGGCAACGCGCGCGACCTGGCCAGGGCGGGGGAGGGTGCCGACGCCCTGGTGTGCCTGGGTGACCTGGTCCTCTTCCTCGACTACGCCGACCACTCCCGGGGCATCTTCCCCGACCTCTTCGGCGCCGAGAACGCCACCCGGCTCGTCGAACTGCGCACCGCCCGCCGCTTCGAGGAGGCACGCGAACTCGGGGCCCGGCTGTGGTCGGGCGTCGAGGAGGAGCGTTCCGCCGTGATCGAGAAGGCCGTCCGCAAGCAGTACGCCGAGATGTTCGCGGCCTTCCCCACACCGACGTACGCCACCTACGGCAATGTCGACATGCCCACCCTGTGGCCCGAGTACGCGGGCCCGGGAACGACCGTGCTCGACGGCGAACGCGTCGAGATCGGCGGACGGGTCTTCGGCTTCGTGGGCGGCGGCCTGCGCACCCCCATGCGGACGCCCTACGAGATCGGCGACGAGGAGTACGCGGCCAAGATCGAGGCGGTGGGGGAGGTGGACGTGCTGTGCACGCACATCCCGCCGGAGGTCCCCGAACTGGTCTACGACACGGTGGCGCGCCGCTTCGAGCGGGGGAGTCGGGCGCTGCTGGACGCCATCCGCAGGACCCGGCCCCGGTACGCCCTGTTCGGGCACGTCCACCAGCCCCTGGCGCGGCGGATGCGGATCGGGGCGACCGAGTGTGTGAACGTGGGGCACTTCGCGGGGACCGGGAAGCCGTGGGCGCTGGAATGGTGAGGCCCTGGCAGGCGGTAGCCTTCACGCTGCACATACGTGCGCACCCACCTCCCTCACCGGACAGTCTCTGGAGGAGCCACGGCGATGGCGGAATTCACCAGTTCGAGCATCACGATCGAGGCTGCGGCGGCCGACGTCATGGGAGTGATCGCCGACTTCGCCCACTACCCCGACTGGACGGGCGAGGTGAAGGAGGCGGAGGTGCTCCGGGCCGACGGCCAGGGCCGCGCCGAGCAGGTCCGGCTCGTCATGGACGCCGGCGCCATCAAGGACGACCAGACGCTGGCCTACACCTGGACCGGGGCGAACGAGGTCTCCTGGACGCTGGTCAAGTCCCAGATGCTGCGGTCGCTCGACGGCTCCTACATCCTGAAGCCGGTCGGCGACTCGGTCACCGAGGTGACGTACCAGCTCACCGTCGACGTCAAGATCCCGATGCTCGGGATGATCAAGCGCAAGGCGGAGAAGGTCATCATCGACCGGGCGCTGGCGGGCCTGAAGAAGCGCGTCGAGTCCGGGAAGTAGACCGCCGGGCAGCCGTCCCGGCCGCGGCCGTCCGTGCGGCACGGACGGCCGGGCCCGGCCCCCTCACCGCGCCGGTGTGTCGGTGACCCCCCTTTCGCTGGGTTACCGTTCACCCTCATGCGCACCATCCTGATCACCGGGCCAGGCGGCGGCGGCCGCACGACGGTCGCGGCGGCCACGGCCGTCGAGGCGGCCCGTGAGGGCGCGCGGACGCTCGTGCTGAGCGCGGACCGGGCCGACGGCCTCGGCGTGGTGCTCGGTACGGCGACCGGACCGGAACCCGTGCGGGTGGCGCCGGACCTCACCGCCTGGCGGCCCGACGCCGCGGCCGGGTTCCGCGAGGACCTCGTCGCCTTCCAGGAGCGGGCCGCGTCCGTGCTGGGCATGCTCGGCGCCGCCCGGCTGGACGCCGAGGAGCTCACCCCCCTGCCCGGCGCCGAGGAACTGGCCCTGCTGCGCGCGCTGCGCGACGCCGCGCTGTCGGAGGCGTACGACCTGCTCGTCGTCGACCTGCCGCCCGCCCCGCAGGCCCTCGCGCTGCTGGCCCTCCCGGAGGAGCTGCGGCGGTACCTGCGGCGGCTGCTCCCGCCCGAGCGGCAGGCGGCCCGCGCGCTGCGGCCGGTCCTCGGGCGGCTCGCCGGAGTGCCGATGCCCGCCGAGTGGCTGTACGAGACGGCCGCCCGCTGGGACGTGGAACTGGCCGCCGTCGCGGCGGTCGTCGAGGACCCGGGGACGACCGTACGGCTGGTCGCCGAGCCGGGCCCGGCCGGCGCCGACCACGTACGCCTCGCCGGTGTCGGACTCGCCCTGCGGGCCCTGCCCGTGGACATGCTGATCGCCAACCGCGTGCTGCCCGAGGGCGCGCACGAGACCTGGCTCGCCGGCCTCGTCGCCCAGCAGCGCAAGGCGCTGGAGGAGTGGGAGGAGGCGCCGGCGGCGGGCGGGACCCGTTCCGTACGGCGCGTCGCCCACCTCGGGCACGACCCCCGTGGCGGTGACGATCTCACCGCCCTCGGTGTCCCCGGCGCGGGTGACGTGCCGGCCCGGGTCGAATGGGCCGTCACCGACAGGCTCGGGGACGAGGGGGTGCTCGTCTGGCACATCCCGCTGCCCGGGGCGATACGGGACGAGCTGGATCTCGTCCGGCGCGGCGACGAGTTGGTCCTCACGGCGGGACAGTTCCGCCGTATCGTTCCGCTCCCGTCGGCACTGCGCCGCTGCACGGTCGACGGCGCGGCCCTGCGCGAGGGGGAACTGAGGATCCGCTTCGCGCCGGACCCGCGGTTGTGGCCCCGGACGGGGTGAACCGCATACGCCCGTTCGGGTAACGTCGAGGGTACGAACCGTAGGCAGGAGCCCGCCATGAGCGAAGAGCGCCCCACGTCCGACGCCGGTCGTCAGGACGCGGCCGAGGAGGCGCGGTCGGCCGAGCAGGACCGCACGACCGACCGGGTGCGCGCGACCGACTCCGACGCCTGGGCCACCGCCTGCGAGGAGGACCTCGCCGCGGAGAAGGCCCGTCGCCGGGCGGCGTACGGTCCGCAGCCGGGCTCGGCCGCCGAGGAACTGCGCAAGCTGGTCGACACCGTCGCGGAGAAACTGTCCGGGCTGCAGTCCCCGTTGCTCGGCGTGGTCGCCGGCGGCGCGGCCCAGCAGATGGTCGACCAGGTCGTCCGGCAGGCCAAGGCCGCCGTCGAACCCGTCATCGAACGCAACCCCGACGTCTTCGACCATCTGGCCTCCGCGGGCAGCGAACTGCTGGCCGCGTACCGCTCCGCCGTCGAGGCCCAGGAGCGGCGCTGGACGAGCCGGGACACCTCCCACCGGGACAGCCGCGGCCAGGGCGACGATCCGGGCCCCGGCGAGCGCATCGACCTGGACTGACGCCGGCCGTCCGCCCGGCGGACGCCGGGACTGCGGGGGCGGGGCCTCGGGTACGGTTGGCCGTAGCGGGGCTCGACCGAAACTGAGGGATTCATGGGACTCACCATCGGCGTCGACATCGGCGGTACCAAGATCGCGGCTGGTGTGGTCGACGAGGAAGGCAACATCCTCTCGACCCACAAGGTGCCGACCCCGGGCACGCCCGAGGGGATCGTGGACGCCATCGCCGCCGCCGTCGAGGGCGCGCGAGCCGGACACGAGATCGTCGGCGTCGGCATCGGCGCGGCCGGTTACGTCAACCGGCAGCGGTCGATGGTCTACTTCGCCCCCAACATCGACTGGCGCAACGAGCCGCTCAAGGAGAAGGTCGAGGCCCGTGTGGGCCTGCCGGTCGTCGTGGAGAACGACGCCAACGCCGCCGCGTGGGGCGAGTACAAGTTCGGCGGCGGCAAGGGCCACCGCAACGTCATCTGCATCACCCTGGGCACCGGCCTCGGCGGCGGCATCATCATCGGCAACAAGCTGCGCCGCGGCCACTACGGCGTCGCCGCCGAGTTCGGCCACATCCGGATGGTCCCCGACGGACTGATGTGCGGCTGCGGCTCCCAGGGCTGCTGGGAGCAGTACGCGTCCGGGCGGGCCCTGGTCAGGTACGCCCAGCAGCGCGCCAACGCCACCCCCGAGAACGCGGAACTCCTCCTCGGCCTCGGTGACGGCACCCCCGACGGCATCGAGGGCAAGCACATCTCCATGGCCGCCCGCCAGGGCGACCCCGTGGCCGTCGACTCCTACCGCGAACTGGCCCGCTGGGCCGGCGCAGGTCTTGCCGACCTCGCCTCCCTGTTCGACCCGTCGGCCTTCATCGTGGGCGGCGGTCTGTCGGACGAGGGCGAACTGGTCCTCGACCCGATCCGCAAGTCCTACAAGCGCTGGCTCGTGGGCGGCAACTGGCGCCCGGTGGCCGAGGTCGTCGCCGCCCGACTGGGCAACGACGCGGGCCTGGTGGGCGCGGCGGACCTGGCGAGAGAGCCCGACCCGATCATGTAGACACCGGTCGCCACCCCCGCGCCCCGTTCTCCAGGGGCGCGGGGGTCGGCGCGGCCGGTCCCCACCGGCAGTCGGCCGAACGGACGACCCGTCGTTTCCCGGCCCTCCCGGCGGAGCACCGCCGCGTACATTGATCCACATGACGCCGCTGCCCAACTCCCGGACGAACCCCGACGGTTCGGCGACCATCCGCGTCCTCAGCTACAACATCCGCTCGATGCGCGACGACACCGACGCCCTCGCCCGGGTGATCGCCGCCTGCGCCCCCGACCTGGTGCTCGTCCAGGAAGCCCCCCGCTTCTTCCGGTGGCGCAAGAAACTCGCCCGGCTCGCCGCCGCCTCCGGCCTGGTCACCCTCTCCGGCGGCGCCACCGCCTCCGGCCCCGCACTGCTGTGCGGCCTGCGCGCCACCGTCGAACACACCGAGGACGTGCTGCTGCCCCTCACCCCCGGCCTGCACCGACGCGGCTTCGCCACGGCGGTGGTCCGCTTCGGCCGCGCCCGCCTCGGCGTCCTGTCCTGCCACCTCTCCCTGCAGAAGGACGAGCGGTACGAGCAGGGCGGCCTGCTCCTGGACCGGCTGGCCGGCCTCGGCGTGACCCACGCGGTCGCGGGCGGCGACCTCAACGAGCGCCCGGACGGCCGCACCTTCCGCCGCCTCGCCGGAGAACTCCAGGACTGCTGGACCACCACCCCCTGGGGCGGCGAGTACAGTTCCACGCCCACCGACCCCCACCAGCGCATCGACGCGATCCTGGCCACGTCCGGCATCGAGGTCCTCGGCTGCGGCGTCCCTCTCGACCATCCCGGCATCCGCGAGGACGACCTGAGGGCGGCCACGGACCACCTGCCGGTCCTGGCCGCCCTCCGGGTCCCCGCCGAGCCCTGACCCACGGTGCCCGGGTGCGCCTTGGCCCGGTCGACGGCACCGGCAGGCCCTCGGACACGACGGCCACCCCGGTGGCCGGGACACGCAGGCAGCGGCGAGGGCCCGCCCGGGGCGTGACCGGGCGGGCCCTCGTCGGTGATGCCGAGTGGACGGTGGGGTCAGACGACAGCTCCCCGGCCCGGATCGTCCTCGCCCTCGTCGTCGCCGTTCATCCGCATGACCAGGGTGGCGAAACCGCCGAGGAAACCGCCGATGCCCAGGGTCGTGAGCCACCAGGTCATGTCCCAGCCGAGCAGCACGGCGAGCAGGAGCAGGACCGGGCCGCCGATCACCCCAAGCCAGGCGAACTTGGCGGTCGTGTCGGCCTCCGGCAGCGGGGGCGGCTCGGGCGGCACGAAGTGGCCCTCCCCGTCCTCGTCGTCGGCGTCCGGGTCGTCCTGGTCCGGGTCCTCGCCGACCGGGTCGGGCACGCTGTAGTCGCGCGGACCCGCGCCGACGCCGGGTGCGAACGCGACCGAGCTGCCCAGCGGCCTCGGGGACGCGGGGCCGGCGGCACCCGGGGACTTGTCCTCGGCGTCCTCCGGCTCGGCCTCCAGCAGCGCGAGATCCTCCACCGACCGGAACGGCTTGGAGCCCGGCGGGTCCGGCGGCTCGGTGCCGAACCCGGCCACGATGGCCCGCCACGCGGCGTCCTCGTCGAACGGCACGTGCTGCTCCTCGCCCATGCCGTGCTGCTCCTCATCGGCGCTGCCACCCGGCGACTCGCCGGACGCGGCGCCCGCGGAGCCGCCCGAGGAGCCGCCCGCGGAGTCGCCGGGCGAGGCGCCGAGGGGCGCTCCCTTCTCCTCCGGCTCACGCTCGGAGTCGTGCTCAGCCACCAGTGGCCGTCCCTTCCCTCTGCTCAAAGGATCCCGGACCGGTCCGGGACGCGGGTCCCGCGTCGGACCGCTGTACGGATTCCGCGTCGGAGTCCTTCACGTCCGCCGCCCCGGGCCGCGTCACGAGCCGGGTGACGAACGCGAGGCTCTCCTCGAAGATCCGGTCCGCGTCGTGGTCCAACGTCGCGACATGGTGGCTCTGTTCCAGCAGGATCTCCGTGACGTCCGTGGACGACACCCGGCCGAGGACCCGCTCGGAGTCGACGGGCGGCACCACATGGTCCCGCGGGCTGTGCAGGAGCAGCAACGGCTGGGTCACCTGGGGCAGATCGCCGTCGACGAGACGGAGGAAGTTGCGCAGCGAGTGCGCCGCGTGCAGCGGCACATGGCCGTACCCCACCTCCTCGACGCCCTCCTTCGCGATGTCGCTGGTGATCCCCTTGGTGGTGGGGACGAAGTGCCGGAGCAGCGGGAGGGCGTGCGCGGCCGGGCCGTGCACCTTGTTCGCCGGGTTGACGACCACCACGCCGTCGACCGCGTCCCCGTGCTTCGCGGCCAGCCGCAGCGCCAGCGCGCCGCCCATGGACAGCCCCGCGACGAAGACGTGCGCACAGCGCTCGCGCAGGGCCCGCAGCTCGCGGTCCACCTCCGCGTACCAGTCCTGCCAGCCGGTCGGACGCAGGTCCTCCCAGCGGGTGCCGTGCCCCGGCAGCAGGGGTAGCGCGACGGTCAGGCCCTGTGCGGCGAGATACTCCGCCCAGGGGCGCAGCGACTGCGGGGACCCGGTGAATCCGTGGCAGAGGAGGACTCCGACCTCCCCGCCCTGGTGGTGGTACGGCTCGGCTCCAGGAAGGACCGGCACGGTTCGGTCTCCTGTTCGTGAGAAGGGTGTGAATGCAGTCCGGATGTGGTTCACCGTACGCGACCGCTCCGACACCGACCAGGGGCTTCGCGCGGCGGGGGCCGACACCGGCCAGGGGTGCGGGACTCTTCCCCGGGCGTCCGGGTTAAGGTCTGATCCACAGAACGAAGAGAGGCACTCGGGTGTTGTACGGCGCGATGAAGGTCGCTATCGGGGGACCGCTCAAGGTCACTTTCCGGCCCTGGGTGGAGGGCCTGGAGAACATTCCGCCCGAGGGCGCCGCGATCCTCGCGAGCAACCACCTGTCCTTCTCGGACTCGTTCTTCCTCCCCGCCGTCCTCGACCGCAAGGTCACGTTCATCGCGAAGGCGGAGTACTTCACCACCCCGGGCCTCAAGGGCAAGCTGACGGCCGCCTTCTTCAAGGGCGTCGGCCAGCTCCCGGTGGACCGCTCCGGTGCGCGGGGCGCGGGTGAGGCCGCCATCAACAGCGGCATACAGGTCATCGAGAGCGGCGAGCTGTTCGGCATCTACCCCGAGGGCACCCGTTCGCCCGACGGCCGCCTCTACCGGGGCAAGCCCGGCGGACTGGCCCGCGTGGCCCTCGCCACCGGCGCGCCCGTGATCCCCGTCGCCATGATCGACACGGAGAAGATCCAGCCCCCCGGCAAGGTCCTGCCGAAGGTGATGCGCCCCGGAATCCGGATCGGCAGGCCCCTCGACTTCAGCCGCTACCAGGGCATGGAGCACGACCGCTTCGTCCTGCGGGCGCTGACCGACGAGGTCATGTACGAGATCATGAAGCTCTCCGGCCAGGAGTACGTCGACATCTACGCGACCGCCGCCAAACGGCAGATCGCGGAGGCGGCGAAGGCGGGCAAGGAAGCCGACAGGGCCGCCAGGGCCGCCCTCGCCAAGGCCGAGAAGGCCGGGAAGACCGAGAAGGAGCAGCCGGGCGGGGACCGGCCGGCCGGGGAAGAGCGGGAACAGGCGGAGAACACCCGGGCGGACCGGGACCGGCCGGCTTCGTAACGGCCGCTTTCCCGGGTACGGTCGCGTTCCCGGACGCGATCGTCGTGGGGTGGGGTGGGGGATATGCCTGAGCGTGAACGAGTCATGCGCATGTCGGTCGAGCAGCCGCTGTGGCGTGCCCTCACCGGCTACCGGGTCCTGACGGCGATCTACGCCATCGGCCTCTTCGTCAGCGCGTACGACAAGTTCGAGCGCCCGTGGCTGGCCATCGCCTACCTGGCGGTGCTGGCCGCCTGGACGCTGCTGACCCTGCCGAGGGTGGCGAGCGCGGCCGGCTGCACCAAGCGGTTCCTCGCGGCCGACCTCACCGTCGCGATCACCGGCATCCTGCTCACCCGGCTCGCCGACTCGGCCGCCCGGGTCGAGGCCGGCGGTCCCACCCTGCCGTCGATATGGACCGCCGGCGCCGTGCTGGCCTTCGCCATCAAGGGCGGCTGGCGTTGGGCCGCCTTCGCCTCCACGCTCGTCGCCGTCGCCAACCTGATCCACCGCGGCGCCCCCACCCGCGACACCGTCCACAACGTGCTCCTGGTCTGGGTCGCCTCCATCGCCATCGGGTACGTCGTGGAGGTGGCCCGCGCCTCCGAGCGCACCCTCGCCCGCGCCCTGGAGATCGAGGCCGCCACCCGCGAACGCGAACGCCTGGCCCGGGACATCCACGACGGCGTCCTCCAGGTCCTCGCCATGGTCCAGCGGCGCGGCACCGCCCTCGGCGGCGAGGCGGCCGAACTGGGCCGGATGGCGGGCGAGCAGGAGGTCGCGCTGCGCACCCTGGTCTCCGGCGGCCTGGTCCCCGTCTCCCGGGTGTCGGAGGACGCGGCCGAGGGGGCGCTCGTCCGGGCGGTGGACGAACCGGACGGGCCCGGCGGCGACGGCCGGGACCCCGTGGACCTGCGGGCCCTCCTCGCCCCGTACGCGAGCGGGACGGTCACCTTCTCGGAGCCCGGCGGCCCGGTGCCGCTGGCCCCGGGAGCCGCGCGGGAGCTGGCGGCGGCCGTCGGCGCGGCCCTGGACAATGTGCGCGAGCACGCGGGCGAGGGGGCGCGGGCCTGGATCCTCGTCGAGGACTGGCCGGACGAGATCGTCGTGACCGTACGGGACGACGGCCCCGGCATCCCCGAGGGCCGGCTCGTCCAGGCCGAGGGCGAGGGGCGGCTCGGCGTGGCCCTCTCCATCCGGGGACGGCTGCGCGACATCGGAGGTACGGCCGAACTGATCTCGGTGCCCGGCCAGGGCACCGAGGTCGAACTGAAGGTGCCCAGGGCCGCGGAACGGCCCAAGGGCGTACGGGGGAAGGCGGAGAAGCGGTGACGGAGCACGTGCGGAGCGAGCAGAACGTGGGGAGCGCCGGGCCGGCGGACGCGGGCGCACAGCCCGGCGGGGGCGGCCCGCTCAGGGTCATGGTGGTCGACGACCACCCCATGTGGCGCGACGCCGTCGCCCGCGACCTGGCCGAGTCGGGTTTCGAGGTGGTCGCCACGGCGGGCGACGGCGAGCAGGCGGTGCGGCGCGCCCACGCCGCCGCACCGGACGTCCTCGTCCTGGACCTGAACCTGCCCGCGAAGCCCGGCGTGCAGGTCTGCAAGGAACTGGTCGGCGCGAACCCGGCGCTGCGGGTGCTCGTCCTGTCGGCGAGCGGGGAGCACGCGGACGTCCTGGAGGCGGTGAAGTCCGGCGCGACGGGCTACCTGCTGAAGTCCGCCTCGACGGAGGAGCTGATCGACGCCGTACGCCGCACCGCGGTCGGCGATCCCGTGTTCACCCCCGGTCTCGCGGGCCTGGTGCTCGGCGAGTACCGCCGCCTCGCCTCCGAGCCCGCCCCGGCGCCGGGTGCCGACGAGCCCAAGGCCCCGCAGCTCACCGACCGTGAGACCGAGGTGCTCCGGCTCGTCGCCAAGGGCCTGAGCTACAAGCAGATCGCCGAACGCCTCGTCATCTCGCACCGCACGGTCCAGAACCATGTGCAGAACACCCTCGGCAAGCTCCAGCTCCACAACCGGGTGGAACTGGTCCGCTATGCCATAGAGCGCGGTCTCGACGACGAGTAAACGCCGCGAATCACCCCATAGAGTGAAGGCGATTTGATCAACTACGATCAACTCACCCTCTATAGACAGTAATTCGCCGGAATTGACCTTCCCGCACATGTCGAAGTGACCTGGATCACTATTAGCGTGACCCTCACCAGGCAACCGCGGCGAAGGGACTTTTCCATGCGCGTCGGAGTACTCACCGGAGGCGGCGACTGCCCCGGGCTCAACGCCGTCATCCGGGGCGCCGTCCGCAAGGGCGTGCAGGAGTACGGCTACGACTTCGTGGGCTTCCGGGACGGTTGGCGGGGTCCGCTGGAGAACGACACCGTCCGCCTCGACATCCCCGCCGTCCGCGGCATCCTGCCCCGCGGCGGCACCATTCTCGGCTCCTCGCGCACCAACCCGCTCAAGGAGGAGAACGGCATCCGCCGCATCAAGGACAACCTCGCCAAGCAGGAGGTCGAGGCGCTCATCGCCATCGGCGGCGAGGACACGCTCGGGGTGGCGGCGCGCCTGTCGGACGAGTACGGGGTGCCGTGCGTGGGCGTCCCGAAGACGATCGACAACGACCTCTCCGCCACGGACTACACCTTCGGCTTCGACACGGCCGTCGGCATCGCGACCGAGGCCATCGACCGGCTCCACACCACCGCCGAGTCGCACATGCGTGTGCTGGTGGTGGAGGTGATGGGCCGGCACGCCGGCTGGATCGCCATCCACTCCGGCCTGGCCGGCGGCGCCAACGCCATCCTCATCCCCGAACAGCGCTTCGACGTCGACAAGGTGTGCGCCTGGGTGACCTCCCGCTTCAAGGCCTCCTACGCGCCGATCGTGGTCGTCGCCGAGGGGGCCATGCCGAAGGACGGGGAGATGGTCCTCAAGGACGGCTCGCTCGACTCCTTCGGCCATGTCCGGCTCTCCGGGGTCGGCGAATGGCTGGCCAAGGAGATCGAGAGGCGGACGGGCAAGGAGGCCAGGACGACCGTCCTCGGCCACGTCCAGCGCGGCGGCACCCCGTCCGCGTTCGACCGCTGGCTCGCCACGCGCTTCGGGCTGCACGCGATCGACGCGGTGCGTGACCGCGACTTCGGCAAGATGGTCGCCCTCCGGGGCACGGACATCGTCCGCGTCCCGATCGCCGACGCGACGGCGAAGCTGAAGACCGTCGACCCGAAGCTGTACGAGGAGGTCGGGGTCTTCTTCGGCTGAGGCGGACGCGTCATGGGTCGGGGGTGCGGGTTCGTCGGCGACCGCGGGCCCGGTGGGGCTTGTCGCGCCAGTTCCCCGCACCCCTGAAAGACCAGGCTCCTGCGGGCCTGGAGACCGGCCCCGAGCGGCCTGAAAGATGACCGGCGGCGGGCCCGAGAAGCACGGGCGCAGCCCCTGCTCTTCCGGGGCGCGGGGAACTGCGCGACCAGCCCCCACCCACCCGCACCCGCCGACGCATCCCGCGCCCCCGAGCCACTGGGCGCCCCTAACGCGCGCTCAGCGACCCAACCCCCGCCACCAGCTGACGCACCACATTCACCCCGTCCAGCGTCAGCACCGACTCCGGATGGAACTGCACCCCCGCGAACCCGGGCCCCCGCAGCGCGTGCACCTCACCGCTCCCGCTCCGGCTGACCTCCACCCCGTGGGCCGCCAGCTCCCCGGCCGCCCCGTCGTCGCAGCGGGCCACGAAGCTGTTGTAGAACCCGACGGTCTCGGCGCGCCCGAACAGATCGATCCCGGTCTGCGCGCCCTGGTAGGGCACCTCCTTGCGCACGATCTCCAACCCCAGCTCCAAGGCGATGAGTTCGTGCCCCAGGCACACCCCGAGCACCCCGTGCCGATGCCCCCGCAGCACCTCTGCGGTCAGCGACCGCAGAAAGCGCATCTTGGGGTCGCTCACGTCCTGCGGGTTCCCGGGCCCGGGCCCCAGCACCACCACTCCCTCGTGCGCGAGCACATCGGCCCGCAGCCCCGGCTCGTCGTACCGCCGTACGGTGACCTCCAGCCCCGACGACCTGAGCAGATGCGCGAGCATCGCGGTGAAGGTGTCCTCGGCGTCCACGACCAGCGCGTGCCCGGTCAGCTCGGCCGTCCGCTCCCGCATCCGCAGCCAGAACGGCGCCAGCGCCGCCCGTCGCCCGTCCAGCGCGGCCCGCACCCGGGGGTCGTCCGCCAGGGCCGGCCCCACCCGTTCGGGGCCGGGCCGCCCCGGCCGTACCCCCAGCGCGGCCAGCACCCCCGCCACCTTCGCGTGCGTCTCGGCGACCTCGCCCGCCGGATCGGACCCCCGCACGAGCGTGGCCCCCACCGACACCTTCAGCCGCCCGTCCGCCGCGATGTCGGCCGTACGGATCAGGATCGGAGAGTCCAGGGTCTGCGCCCCTCCCGAGTCCCGCCCCAGCAGTGCCAGCGCCCCCGCGTAGTACCCGCGCCCGACACCGTCCCGCCCGAGGGGCTCGTACCGCTCGATCACCCGGCAGGCGTTCTGCACCGGCGAACCGGTGACCGTGGCGGCGAACATCGTCTCCCGCAGCACCTCCCGCACGTCCAGCGAGGACCGCCCGCGCAGCTCGTACTCGGTGTGCGCGAGGTGGGCCATCTCCTTCAGCCGGGGCCCCACCACGACCCCGCCCATGTCGCCGACCGTGCACATCATCTTGAGCTCCTCGTCGACGACCATCGACAGCTCCTCGATCTCCTTGCCGTCGGCGAGGAAGGCCAGCAGACCCTCCGGTGTCGGCCCCCCGGCGGGATAGCGATAGGTCCCGCTGATCGGGTTCATCACGACCGTCCCGCCCGCCCGTCTCCCACCACCGCCCTCAACCGAGAGCGCTTCGCGCTCGCCCCTCCTGCTCGACATCCGCACGTGCACCTCCGGGCTGGCGCCGACCAGCGTGCGCTCACCGGTGTGCACCACGAACGTCCAGTACGCGCCCCGCTCGCCCTCCAGCAGCCGCCGGAACAGCGCGAGCGCGTCGGCGCGGCCGAAGCCCGGGATCACGCCCTCGTACGTCCGCCGGATCACGAAGTTGGCGCCCTCGCCCCGCCCGATCTCCTCGCGCAGCACCCGGTCCACGATCCGCGCGTACGCCTCGTCGTCCACGTCGAAGCCCCCGTCCTCGACCCGGACGTCATGGGCGGGCAGCTCCGCGAGGACCCGGTCGAGAGGCAGCTCGCAGGTCTCCTCCGGGACCAGCACCGCCAGGGGCGTCCCGTCGTCGCGGACGTCGAAGCCGCGTTCGCGGATCTGCCGGAAGGGCACGAGCGCCAGCCCCTCGTCGGGGAGGTCGGCGAGCCGCTGGCAGGTGGTCACCGGACCGATCAGCAGCTCCACCGTGTCCTGGTCGTCGCGGCCCGGCGTGCGGCGGCGCAGCAGGGCGAACGGGCGGTCGTCGGACAACAGCCGGGTCAGGTCCATGGGTTCCTCTTCCCTTAAGGATCACGGTCGTCGCGGTGATCGGGGAGGAGCGGCCGGGCCCTGGAAACGCCGAAGGCCGCCCCTCGGGCGGCCTTCGCGAAGTCTTGCGTACGCGCAGTCAGTGGGCCGCCGGATGAGCGGTCCACCACCAGTTCTGGATCGAGTGCGCGAACATGCGCCGCACCCTACCCGACATCTCGCGAGAACTCATGTGATCCGCGCGGGGGTTCCTCCTAAGATCCCCTACTGTTCAGTCTTGACATGTTCGAGTCGATTTGTGGATACGGAAGGGCGCGTGTGTCACTCATAGGGAGAATGAGGCCCCTGGTCTTCGTCGCGGCGGCGGCCGTTCTGCTCACCGGGCTCACCGGGCAGCCGGCGGCGGCCGTGGACGAGCCGGTGATGACGAAGCTGACGCTGAGCGGCGACAGGTTCAAGATGACCGACACCAGCACCGTGTCGGCGGCCACCACCCTCGACGGCAAGCTGGCGGACGCCGACCTCGCCGACGTCGTCACCACCGAGTACACGAAGAACTCCGCCGGGGCGAGTGACCCGTGGATGAACCTGCGCACCATGCGCGCGTGCGCCGGCGACGAGACGAAGGCGCTGCCGCCGGTGAGCCGGAAGGTCTCCTGGTGCTGGTCCTCGGCGCACGGCGACGACACCACCCCGCGCTGGTGGCCGCAGGGCATGAGCAGCACCGGCACCGCCGACGGGGCCGACGGCGCCATCCAGGACAAGCGCGTCACCGCGGTCGCCTGGCACTACAAGACGTTCAAGACCAACGCGGCCGGCGACTACGAGGCCAACGACAAGTGCAGGACGAACAACCTGCTCAAGCTCAGCCTCATCGACCGTGACACCAGGAAGTACCGCCACGTCCTCCTCGCCGAGCCCACGGAGGGCGGCGCGGACTTCAAGTTCGTCACCGGCCACGGCGGCGGCATCGTCTGGTACGGCAACTACCTCTACGTCACGGACACCTCCAACGGCATCCGCGTGTTCGACATCAACAAGCTCGGCAAGGTCGACACCTACGGCTCCGGCATCAACTCCTACGGCATCGACGGCTCCGGAAAGTCCAGCGCCTGTGGCTACCCGTACGTGCTGCCGCAGGTCCACTACTACAAGCAGACCTCCCCGCCGCCCTCCGGTGCGTGCGACTCGGACGCCGTCAACGGCACGCCCGACGCCGACTCCCTGTGCTACTCCTGGCTCTCCCTCGACAAGTCCGGCGGCAGCCCGTACAAGCTGGTCACCGGTGAGTGGTTCGGCACCGCGGCGGGCGGCCGGGTGGTCCGCTACCAGCTCAATCCGACCAGCGCCTCGACCTACCCGGGCCTGCTCAACATGTCCGGCGGCAAGACCGTGGTCCAGGACGCCTACGCCGCGTCCCGCTACGTCGGCCTGCAGGGCGGCATGACCTGGACCGACAGCACCGGACTGCTGAACTTCGCCTTCCACAAGGGCTGCGCCCTGCAGCCCGCCGTCTTCTCGCACACCTGGGTGGGCGACACCCGGGCCACCACCGCCTGCAACCGCACGGTCGGGACGACGGTGTACGCGAACGGGAACTGGGCGGTCGGCACGCCCCAGGCCCTGAGCTACTGGCCGAGGCTCGGCGCGGACCAGGTGGAGGAGCTGTGGGGGCTCACCGAGCACATCTGCGCCGGTACGACGCTGCGCGGCAGCTTCCCCCACGAGTTCCAGGCCGTGCAGGAGCCGGACGAGAAGAAGAACGCCTGTGACGGCTACAACGCCGCCGCCAACCTGTCACTGCGTACGGTCTTCGCCGTCGGCTTCGACGACAGCGCGGTCATGAACCTGCACTGACACCGGCCGCCCCGCCGTCACCGGTCCGACGAACCCCGCTCCCCGATCGAGCGGGGTTCGTCTCACTTGATGAGCATGGGGATGGACGCCCGACACGACCCCGTAATGTGGAGGTCGTGACCGTGAACGCTAAGTCCAGCGCGAGCGCTGGCAACACCTGGCGAGACCTGCCCGCGGCGCAGCAGCCCGAGTACCCCGACACCGAGGCTCTGCGCGCAGTCGTTGCGGAGCTCGAGTCGTATCCGCCGCTCGTCTTCGCGGGCGAGTGCGACCAGCTGCGCGCCCGGATGGCGTCCGTCGCCAAGGGAGAGGCGTTCCTCCTCCAGGGCGGCGACTGTGCCGAGGCCTTCGACGCCGTGTCGGCCGACCACATCCGCAACAAGCTGAAGACCCTGCTCCAGATGGGCGCGGTCCTCACGTACGCGGCCTCCGTGCCGGTCGTGAAGGTCGGCCGGATCGCCGGCCAGTACTCCAAGCCGCGCTCCAAGGGCACCGAGACCCGCGACGGCGTGACCCTGCCGACCTACCGCGGCGACTCGGTCAACGGCTTCGACTTCAACGAGGCCGCGCGCATCCCGGACCCCGAGCGCCTGAAGCGGATGTACCACGCCTCCGCCTCCACGCTCAACCTGGTGCGCGCCTTCACCACCGGCGGTTACGCCGACCTGCGCCAGGTGCACGCCTGGAACCAGGACTTCGTGAAGTCGTCCCCGTCCGGCCAGCGCTACGAGCAGCTCGCCCGCGAGATCGACAACGCGCTGAACTTCATGCACGCCTGCGGGACCGACCCGGAGGAGTTCCGCACCGTCGAGTTCTTCTCCTCGCACGAGGCGCTGCTGCTCGACTACGAGTCGGCGCTGACCCGCGTGGACTCGCGCACGGGCCGCCTGTACGACGTGTCGGCGCACATGGTGTGGATCGGTGAGCGCACCCGGCAGCTGGACCACGCGCACATCGAGTTCGCCTCGCAGATCCGCAACCCGATCGGGATCAAGCTCGGCCCGACGACGACGGCCGAGGACGCGCTGCGGTACATCGAGCGCCTCGACCCGGACCGCGAGCCGGGCCGGCTCACCTTCATCGTGCGCATGGGCGCGGACAAGGTCCGCGACAAGCTGCCCGAGCTGGTCGAGAAGGTCACCGCCTCCGGCGCGACGGTGGCCTGGGTCACCGACCCGATGCACGGCAACACCTTCGAGGCGGCCTCCGGCCACAAGACCCGCCGCTTCGACGACGTGCTCGACGAGGTCAAGGGCTTCTTCGAGGTCCACAAGGGCCTCGGCACCCACCCGGGCGGCATCCACGTGGAGCTGACCGGCGACGACGTCACGGAGTGCGTGGGCGGCGGCGACGAGATCTTCGTCGACGACCTGCACCAGCGCTACGAGACCGCCTGCGACCCCCGGCTCAACCGCAGCCAGTCCCTGGACCTGGCGTTCCTCGTCGCGGAGCTGTACCGGGACTAGTAGCTGATCAGCAGGGGATGCGCCCGTTACAGGAGCGCGAGGTGGGGCGCGGATCACATACGATCCGCGCCCCACTCCACTTTTGCGGTTCCTGCCCGCCGGGTAAGGTTAGGTTAGCCTCACCGATCATCGGGACGGGGCCTCGTACTCGATCCCGGCGGGAGGTGGACCGCGTGTTCGTCTGCAGTTGCTTCGGTGTCACCGAGCAGCAGGTCAAGAAACATGCGGCGGACGGCGCCTGCACTCCTCGCCAGATCGCGTCGGCCTGCAAGGCGGGCACGGACTGCGGCTCGTGCGTGCGCCGGATCCAGGCGATCCTCGGCAGGGGCGCGTGCCCGCGCCCGGAGCCGGCCGGCCAGGGGGTGGCGGTCTACGCCGATCTCGGGAAGACGGCCGAACTCGGGGAAGCGGCCTAGCCCAGCGGCCCGGCACGAGGGCGCGGTCTGGCCCGGGGGCCGGTCTGGCTCAGCCCTCCGGCTGCTCGATCAGCTGTGCGATGTAGAGCGCCTCGCCCAGCTTCTCCAGGAGTTCCAGCTGGGTGTCGAGGTAGTCGATGTGGTGCTCCTCGTCCGCGAGGATCGACTCGAAGATGTTCGCCGAGGTGATGTCGCCCTTGTTGCGCATCACCTCGATGCCGCGCTTGAGGCGGTCGATGGCCTCGACCTCGACCTGCCGGTCGGCCTCGAACATCTCCTTGACCGTCTGCCCCACCCGGACGTGGAACAGCCGCTGGTAGTTCGGCAGCCCGTCCAGGAACAGGATCCGGTCGGTGAGGATCTCCGCGTGCTTCATCTCGTCGAACGACTCGTGACGCGTGTACTTCGCGAGCTTCGTCCAGCCGAAGTTCTCCTGCATCTTCGCGTGCAGGAAGTACTGGTTGATCGCGGTGAGCTCCGCGGTCAGCTGCTCGTTGAGGAATTCGATGACCTCGGGGTCGCCCTGCATCGCAGAAGCTCCTTCCAAGCGGGGGAACTGGGAGGTTGCGCCGCGATGATTGCACCGCCGTCGAAGATCGTCCAGTAAGTGCGGGCTTAGTAAGTAAGTGCATCCTTAGTTCGAAATGTCCGAGTCGGGTGGACCCTGGTCATGTGCACCGGCCGAGGTCTGTCAGGATGGAGTCATGGGTCAGCCGGTGGAACGCGCATCAGGAGATCGCGCAGCTGAGAACGCGGCGTCCTCGCAGCTTCCGCCGGGACAGCGGCTCCAGCGCGGCTGGCCGGTCACCCACTACGGGCCCGTTCCCAAGTTCCGTCCCGAGCGCTGGGACTTCCGGGTCTTCGGCGCCACCGCCGACGGCGAGAAGCACGCCTGGAACCACGACGAGTTCACCGCCCTGCCGTACGCCTCGGTCGTCGCCGATCTGCACTGCGTGACGAAGTTCAGCATGGTCGGCGCCGAATGGGGCGGCATCCCGGCCCGCACGATCCTGCGGACCGCGCCGCCCGCCCCCGAGGTCACCCATGTGATGGTGTGGGCCGAGTACGGCTTCAGCTCCAACCTCCGCCTCGCCGACTTCGCCGACGACCGCACGATCTTCGCCACCCACAAGGACGGCGAACTCCTCACCGCCGAGCACGGCTTCCCCCTCCGCCTCGTCGTCCCCCACCTGTACGCCTGGAAGGGCCCCAAGTGGGTCCGCGGCATCGAGTACATGACCGCCGACCGTCGTGGCTTCTGGGAGGAGCGCGGCTACCACAACATCGGCGATCCCTGGCGGGAGCAGCGCTACTCGTACCAGGAGGAGCCGGGGGACGGCCCCGAGCTCTGACCGGCCGTCTCCTCGGCCCCTCAGCCGTCCCTGAGCTTCTTCAGGCGCTCGACGTCCGCCGCGTGCCCCTCCTTGCCGCCGGGCGTCTCGATGATCAGGGGTACGCCCTCGGTGGCGGGGTGGGTCATCAGGGCGCGGAACGGGTCCTCGCCGATGTGACCGGAGCCGATGTTCTCGTGGCGGTCCTTGTGGGCGCCGACCACGTCCTTGGAGTCGTTGGCGTGGATCAGCTTCAGCCGGCCCTCGCCGACCGTGTCCACGAGCAGGTCCAGGGTCCGGTGCATGCCGTCGGGGCCGGTCAGGTCGTGACCCGCCGCGAAGATGTGACAGGTGTCCAGGCAGACGCCCAGCTTCGGATGGGCGTCCAGCGCCTCGAAGTACGGCCCGAAGTCCCAGGTGCGCGAGCACAGCGAGGACCCCTGGCCCGCCGTGGACTCCAGCAGCAGGAACGGGTCGTCGTCGTGGGTCAGCTCGTCCAGCAGCGGCAGCAGGTACTCCCGCACCTGCTTCAAAGCCACCGAACGGTCCCGCCCTCCGGTCGCGCTCCCCGTGTGCACGACCACCCCGAGCGCGCCGATCTCCCGGCCCCGGCGCAGCGAGTGCCGCATCGACTCCACGGACCTCTCCGCCGTCGCCTCGGTGTGCGACCCGAAGTTGATCAGGTACGGCGCGTGCACGTACGCGGGGATCGACTCCTCGGCGCAGACCGCCCGGAACTCCTCGTCCTGCCGGGGGTTCCCCACCGGGGTGGCCCAGCCACGCGGATTGGCCACGAAGACCTGGACCGTCTCCGCCCGGAGCTCACGCGCGTACGTCAGCCCCACGGAGTTCAGCCCCCCGGCGACGGGGACATGCCCACCGACGGGGTTCCGCGCCGCGCGGGAGCCGCCGGGGGCGGGGGAGCCGGAGGGCCTGGGCGACGGCCCGGGAAGGGCGGCAGGGCTGGAGGACTGCTGGGTGCTCACGGCACCCAGGGTGTCATGCGCCCGCCGGCACCCGACCGGCACGTATGCCGACGCCGGGGTCTGCCGACCGGGCCGCTCGGACACGGGCTCGTCGATCCGGGTTCGCCGACAGGGAACCGATGGACTCCGGGCCGGCTGACCGGGGGCCTCCGCCGGCTCGACCTGGCCGTGCCGGTCCGGCCGGGGCTCGCCGATCGACGTCTCTCGGCCGGGGTCTGCCGACCGGGGTCTGTCGGCCGAAGGCCGGTCGACCGGGGGTCGCCGGGCGGGCTCTGCCGAGTGAGGCCGCTCGGGCCGGGGCTCGTCGGCCGAGGTCCGCCGGCCGAAGCCGATGGACCGGGGTGCGCTGACCGGGGTCTGCCCATCGGGACCGGTCGGCCGAAGCGCGTCGATCGGCGTCCGTCGACCGAAGCCCGTTGACGCGGGTCGACCGGCTCCTTGCGCTCGTCGCCCGGAGCCCTGCGCCCCTCGACCCGGCCCGGTCGCCCCTGTCGGCCGGTCGTGAGCACTTCCGGTCGTTCCGGAGCGGTCGTGCGGTGCTTCCGGCTGCTCCCGACCGGTCGTCCCGTCACCCCGCCGTCGACCTCGGGTCTGCCCTGGGCGACGGCGGGGTGGCGGGGAAACTTCGGAAGGCCGGGTTCGGTCGGGCCCGTCAGCCGATCTCGATCGTGATCTTCGAGCCCTTGGGGGCCGTGTCGCCGCCGGCGACCGACTGGCCCTTCACCTCGTCGGCGAAGAAGCCGAGGATGCCCCGGTCCTCCTCGACCTCGAAGCCGGCGGCCTTCAGCCGGCTCGTGGCCTCGTCGACGCTGTCGCCCACGACGTCGGGGACCTCGACCAGCACGGGGCCCTTGGAGATCGTCAGGGTGACCGTGTCGCCCGTGCCGAGCTGCTTGCCCGCACCCGGCGACTGCTCCGCCACCGAGCCCTTGTCGAACTCGGAGTTGACCCGCCCCGAAGCGATCTTCACCTTGAGGCCCGCCTGCTCCAGCTGGGCGGTGGCGTCCTCGACCGAGGCTCCGGAGAGGTCGGGCACCTCCACCGGGGCGCCCCGGCTGACCACGATCCGGACGACCGTGCCCGCGGAGACCTCGGTGCCGATGCCCGGACGCGTGCTGATCACCTGGCCCCGGATGACCTCATCGCTGAACTCCCTGGTCACCAGGCCCGGTTCGAGCCCGTCGCCCTTCAGCTGGTTCTTCGCGAGGTCCAGCCTGAGGCCCTTCAGATCGGGCACCTTCACGGTCTCCGGGCCCCTGGAGATTGTCACCGTCACGGAGTCGTTGTCCCGGATCCGCTCCCCGGGGGCCGGGTCGGTGCTGATCACCTTGCCGCGCTTGACGGTGTCGCTGTACGCCTTCTTCACGTCGACGTCCAGCCCCGCGCCCTCCAGCCGCTTCCTGGCGTCCGCCTCGCTCTGCTGCAACACCGCCGGGACCTGCGTGAACTGGCCCGAGGTGATGTACCAGACGCCCCCGCCCACACCGAGGACGAGCAGCACCGCCACAAGAGCCGCCAGCACCCCGCGCCGGGGTGCCGAGACGCCGCGCGTGCGCCGGGGCGGCGGCGGTGAGGGCGACTGGAAGCGGCTCGTACGGTCGATCGGGTCGGGGCCCAGCCCCACGGACCGCGACACGGCCAGCGAGCGCGGGATCACGCTCGTCCGGTCCTCCGCGGTGTCGTGGCCGCCGGCTATCGCCTGCGGCGGCACCGCGTCCAGCTGCTCCTCGCTCAGCGCGGCCCGTGCCTCCAACGTCTGCGCGAGCAGCGCGACGGCGTCGTAGGGCCGCAGGTCCGGATTGCGCGCGGTCGCGGAGGCGACCAGCGCGTCCAGCTCGTACGGCAGCCCCGGCACGGCGGCCGACGGCGGCGGCACGTCGTCGTGCAGCGCGTGGTAGAGCACCTGGGCGGGCGACTCCCCGGCGTGCGGTTTGCCGCCGGTGAGCATCTCGTAGAGCGTCACCCCGCACGCGTACACGTCGACACGGGCGTCGGTCGTGCCGTGCTCCAGCTGCTCGGGGGCGAGGTAGGAGACGGTGCCGAGGACGCTGCCGGTGGTGCTGGTGACGGTGTCCACGGCCCGTACGAGCCCGAAGTCGGCGACCTTGACCCGGCCGTCGTCCCCTATCAGCACGTTCTCGGGCTTCATGTCCCGGTGCACGAACCCGGCGCGGTGCGCGGCGCCGAGCGCGGCGAGCACCGGCTCCAGGATGTCCAGCGCCGCCCGGGGCTGCAGTGCCCCGCGGTCGCGCAGCACGTCACGAAGGGTGCAGCCGGCCACGTACTCCATCGCCAGGTAGACGTACGAGCCGTCCGTGCCCTGGTCGTAGACCCCCACCACGTTCGGGTGGGACAGCCGGGCCACCGACTTGGCCTCGCGGATGAAACGCTCGACGAACGTCCGGTCCGCGGCCAGCGTCGGGTGCATCACCTTGAGCGCGAGCACGCGGTCGAGGCGGGTGTCCACGGTCCGGTAGACCGTGGCCATCCCGCCGACCGCGATCCGCGCCTCGACTCGATACCGGCCGTCGAGCACCTGGCCGACAAGCGGGTCCTGAAGGGTCGTGTCCACGCAGGCGAGTGTACGAGCCGCCGCCGAGCGGCCCACGGGCCGCACGGCACCGGGGCCGTACTGCAGCAGAGCTGTGACCCGGGCCGGAGGGCTGTGACGGGCGGACGTACGGCCGTATTCGTTCGGCCGTTCGAGTGACGGCGGGTGGCGCGAGAGCCGGATCAGAACGCGGGGCGCTCCGGATCGAGCCGTGCCAGCCCCTCGCCCGGCGAGGACGCCTCGGCGAAGTGCCGGCGGGGGATGCGGCCCGCCCGGTACGCCAGCCGGCCCGCCTCCACCGCGTGCCGCATGCCCTCCGCCATGAGGACCGGTTCCTGGGCCCGGGTCACGGCGGAGGCGAGCATGACCCCGGCGCACCCCAGCTCCATCGCGAGTGCGACGTCCGACGCCGTTCCCGCGCCCGCGTCGAGGATCACGGGCACGCCCGCGTGCTCCACGATCAGCTGGAAGTTGTGCGGGTTGCGGATGCCGAGCCCCGACCCGATCGGCGAACCGAGCGGCATGATCGCGGCACAGCCCACGTCCTCCAGCTTCCGCGCGAGCACGGGATCGTCGTTCGTGTACGGCAGCACGGTGAAACCGTCGTCGACGAGCGTCTCGGCGGCGTCGAGCAGCTCGATGGGGTCGGGCAGCAGCGTGCGCTCGTCGGCGATGACCTCCAGCTTGACCAGGGACGTCCCGAGCGCCTCCCGCGCGAGGCGGGCCGTCAGCACGGCCTCGCCCGCCGTGAAGCAGCCGGCCGTGTTGGGCAGCACCCGGATGCCGAGCCGGTCGAGCACGGACAGGACGGAGCCGTGCACGGACGCCTTCACGCGGCGCATCGCCACGGTCGTCAGCTCCGTGCCGGAGGCCACCAGCGCACGCTCCAGGACGTCCAGGCCGGCCGCCCCGCCGGTGCCCATGATCAGGCGGGACGAGTAGGTCGTGCCGCCGAGGACGAAGGGGTCGTCTGCCATGCGGTCAGCCTCCTTGGACGGCGGTGAGGACCTCGACGCGGTCCCCCTCGGCGAGGGCGGTGGTGGTCCACCGCGCGCGCGGGACGACGGTTTCGTTGAGCGCGGCGGCGACACCGGAGGGCGACGGGGTGAGCGTGCGCACCAGGGCGTCCAGCGCCGTGCCGGGCGCGATCAGCCGCCGTTCCCCGTTCACGAGCACGGTCAGGGTCCCGGAGGTGTTCATACGGGCTGCTCCATGAGTCGGCGGGCCGCGCCGGCGCGGAACCGCAGCGGTGTGAAGTCGCGGGCCTCCTCCGGCAGTTCGCCCGTGGTCAGCACATGGGCCAGGACATCGCCGGTGACCGGGGTGAGAAGCACCCCGTTGCGGTGGTGCCCGGTCGCGAGGATCAGGCCGTCGAGCCCGGTGGGCCCGAGGAGCGGCGCGTTGTCGGGGGAGGCGGGCCGCAGGCCCGCGCGCATCTCGGTGAGCGGGAGTTCGGTGATCCCGGGGACGAGTTCATGGGCGTCCCGCAGCAGTTCGTACACCCCGCCCGCGGTCACCGTGGTGTCCCAGCCCTGCTCCTCGCTGGTCGCGCCGACGACGAGTTCGCCGTTCTCGCGCGGCACCAGGTAGACATGGCTGCCGCGCACCACGGCCCGCACGGTACGGCTCAGGAAGGGCGCGTACGGCTCCGGCACGGTCAGCCGCAGCACCTGTCCCTTCACCGGCCGCACCGGCGGCACCACGTCGTCCGGGACCCCGGCGAGCCGCCCGCTGAGGCTGCCGGCCGCGAGGACGACCCGCCCGGCGGACAGCCGGTCGTCCTCTCGGGTGCGGACCCCGGTGGCCCGCTCCCGGTCCACCGTCAGCTCCTCGGCCCGGGTCCGGTGGAACACCACCCCGGCCCGCCCGCAGGCCGCGACGAGGGCCCTGGAGAGCCGCCTCGGGTCGATCTGGTGGTCCCCGTCGGCCCGCAGCCCGCCCCGCACCCCGGGTGCGAGCATCGGCTCCAGCCGGCGGCAGTCGCGGCCGCTCAGCCACTCCGGGTCCAGCCCCGACCGGCGTTGCAGGGCGTGCAGTTCACGCAGATGGGCGCGGTCGTCGGCGTCCAGCGCGACGGCGAGCGTGCCGCAGCGGCGGTAGCCGAGACCGAGGCCGGTCGCCTCCGTCAGCTCGGCCACGAATCCCGGATAGCGGCGTGCGGACTCCACGTTGAGCCCCAGCAGCGTCTGCTCGCCGTAGTGCAGTTCGGTGACGGCGGCGAGCATCCCGGCCGCCACCTGCGCGGCCCCGCCGCCCGGCTCGGGATCGACCACGGCCGTGGCGAACCCGCGCAGCGCGGCCCGCCACGCCGTCACGAGCCCGATGATTCCGCCCCCCACGACGAGGACGTCTGACGTGTGCGTACGCGACATGGGCGTCCAGCCCCTCCCTTCGCCGGCATGACCCGGATCAGGTTCGTACGGTCGGAGGCCGCCAGCCTCCCTCTCAGCCCGGTGCGTCCGGGCTCCCGCGAGTGCTCTACGGTGGCCCACCCTAGCCCTCACCGTTCGCCTCAGAAAGGGAGCCTCCGCCCATGGCCCGCTCGCTCGACGGTCTCGTCCTCGCCCCCGTCGCCGACCAGGCCCCGGGCCAGGTGGGCACCCGGACCCGGTTCGTCTACCACGAGAGGGACGGCGAGATCTGGGCCGAGTACACGGGCGGCGACGTCGTGCGCGGCCGTCTCGTGGGCACGCGCGCGGGGGACCGGCTGGACTTCCGGTACGTGCAGCTGAAGACCGACGGGACCACCGCGTCCGGGCACTGCGCCTCACTGGTCGTCGAACTGGCCGACGGGCGCGTCCGGCTGGAGGAGACCTGGGAGTGGGAGTCGGGGCCGGGCAGCGGGACGAGCGTGGTGGAGGAGGTCGTGGGGCAGGTCGCGGGGGAGTGACCGCCGCCCCACCGGCTGACCGACCGGATGCCGGTTGTCTATGGTGACCGGGTGAGCGAGCAGATGCGGCACAGGGGCGGGACGCCGGCGCGGCGCGTGGTCGTCGTGGGCGCGGGCATGGCGGGCGTGCAGACCGCGGTCGCGCTGCGCGAACAGGGCTTCAGCGGCGACGTGACACTGATCGGGGCCGAGCCCCATCAGCCCTACGACCGCCCGCCGTTGTCGAAGGCCGTGCTGCTCGGCAAGGCCGAGGGCTCCGCCTTCGACGTCGACTTCGAGGCGCTCGGCATCGAACTCCTGCTGGGCCGCGAGGTGCTGGGCCTGCGCCCCGCCGACCACGCGCTCGACACGGCTGCCGGGCCCGTCCCGTACGACCTCCTCGTCCTCGCGACCGGCGCGGAACCGATCATGCTGCCCGGTGCCGAGGGCGTGCCCGGGGTGCATCTGCTGCGGACCCTGGACGACGCCGAGCGGCTGCGGCCCGTCCTGGCCCGCCAGCACGACATCGTGGTCGTCGGCGCGGGCTGGATCGGCGCCGAGTTCGCCACGGCCGCGCGCGAGGCGGGCTGCGCGGTGACGGTCGTCGAGGCGGCCGACCGCCCGCTCGCGGGCGCGCTGCCGGCGGAGGTGGCCGCGCCGATGGCCGCCTGGTACGCCGACAGCGGGGCCACCCTGCGCACCCACGCGCGCGTGGAGCGCGTCGAGCCCGGGACGGTGGTCCTGGACGACGGCACCCGCGTGCCGGCGGGCGCGGTCGTCGTCGGTATCGGCGCGCGCCCCGCCACGGCCTGGCTGAAGGACTCCGGCATCGAGCTGGGCACGTACGGCGAGGTGGTGGCCGACGACCACCTGCGCGCCTCCGCGCCCGACGTCTACGCGGTCGGCGACTGCGCCTCCTTCCCCTCGGGCAGGTACGGCCGGCGCCTCCTCGTCCACCACTGGGACAACGCCCTCCAAGGCCCCCGCACGGTCGCGGCGAACATCGTCGGCGAGACCCCCGCGCCCTACGACCCCGTCCCCTACTTCTGGTCCGAGCAGTTCGGCCGTTTCGTCCAGTACGCCGGGGACCACGCCTCGGCCGACACCATGGTCCGGCGCGGCGACCCCACCGGCGCCGCCTGGTCGGTCTGCTGGCTCCGCGAAGGCCGCCTGGTCGCCCTGCTGGCCGTGGGCCGGCCCCGGGACCTGGCCCAGGGCCGCCGCCTGATCGAGGCGGGCACGCCGGTGGACCCGGAGCTGCTCAGGGACCCGGCCCGGCCCTTGAAGGCGGCGGCGCTCTAGAGCCGGCCCCGGGCGCCCCGGCTACCCACTGTCAGTCCCAGATGGCAGTCTTGGAGACGTGACCGAGATTGACGCAAAGATCGATGCTCTCGTCCCCGCGTGGCTGACCCTCCCCGACATCGCAGAGATGCTGGACGTCGAGGTGACCCGGGTGCGGCAGCTGGTGAAGGAAGGCCAGCTCATCGCCGTACGCCGGGGCGAGAACCGCGCACTGCACGTCCCCGCCGCCTTCATCGACGAGGACAAGGTGGTCAAGGGCCTGACCGGCACCCTGACCCTGCTGAGGGACGACGGCTTCACCGACGAGGAGATGCTGGAGTGGCTGTTCACTCCGGACCCGAGCCTGCCCGGCACGCCGGCCCAGGCCCTGAGCGAGAATCGTGGCACGGAGGTGAAGCGCCGCGCCCAGGCGCTCGCCGTCTGACCCGCAACACTCGCACCATCGGGAACACCGGCACCACCTGAAACACGCACCACCTGACATGCGCACCACCTGAAACGCGCGGCACCGCAAGCGCGTACCACTTGGACAAGCACCCAAGCCGCCGCCCGGACGGCGTACGGGAGCCGTGGCCCGCGAGGGGCGCGGCCCCGTCACGCCGTGCCGGCCACGCACCGTTCGACGGGGGACCCACGCATGACCGACGCAGCCGCCCGGCTCGCCGACGCCCGGCTCTACCTCTGCACGGACGCCCGCAAGCGCCAGGGCGACCTGCCGGAGTTCCTGGACGCGGTCCTGGGCGGCGGTGTGGACATCGTGCAGCTGCGCGACAAGGGCATGGAGGCCGCCGAGGAGCTGGAGCACCTCCAGGTCCTCGCGGACGCCTGCCGCAGGCACGGCAGGCTGCTCGCCGTCAACGACCGCGCGGACGTCGCCCACGCGAGCGGCGCGGACGTGCTGCACCTGGGCCAGGGCGACCTTCCGGTCCCCGCCGCCCGCGCCGTCCTCGGTGACCGTGTCCTCGTCGGCCGCTCCACGCACGCCGAGGAGGAGGCCGCCGCGGCGGCCGTCCAGGAGGGCGTGGACTACTTCTGCACCGGCCCCTGCTGGCCCACCCCCACCAAGCCCGGCCGCCACGCCCCCGGCCTGGACCTCGTGCGGTACACCGCCGCCCTCGGCACCGACCGCCCCTGGTTCGCCATCGGCGGCATCGACCTCGGCAATCTCGACGAGGTCGTCGAGGCGGGCGCCCGCCGGGCCGTCGTCGTCCGGGCCCTCACCGAGGCCGACGACCCCGGGGCCGCCGCGGCGGAGTTCAGCAAGCGCCTGCGCGCCCTCTGACCGGCCCCGCCCTGCCCACCGCTGTCCAAGGCGTGGACACCGGAGCGGCAAAACGGACAAAGTCCCCCGCTCTGGTTGGGTGACGGCCCCGACCTGACTAACCTGCCGGTATGGCCCTAGGAACCGCTTCGACCAGGACTGATCACGCACGCACCGTGCGGGAGATGCTCGCCACGGGCAGGACCACGTACTCCTTCGAGTTCTGGGCGCCCAAGACGGAGAAGGGCGAGCGGAACCTGTGGAACGCCCTCCGCAGGATCGAGGCGGTCGCCCCCAGCTTCGTCTCCGTGACGTACGGCGCAGGCGGTTCCACCCGCGCGGGGACGGTGAAGGCCACCGAGCAGATCGCCGCCGACACCACCCTCACCCCGGTCGCCCACCTCACGGCGGTCAGCCACTCCGTCGCCGAGCTGCGCAACATCATCGGCCAGTACGCGGACGCCGGGATCCGCAACATGCTCGCGGTCCGCGGCGACCCGCCCGGTGACCCCATGGGCGAGTGGGTCGCGCATCCGCAGGGCCTGACGTACGCCGCCGAACTCGTCCAGCTCATCAAGGAGTCGGGGGACTTCTGCGTGGGCGTCGCGGCCTTCCCGGAGATGCACCCGCGCTCCCCGGACTGGGACAGCGACGTGGCGCGCTTCGTCGACAAGTGCCGTGCCGGCGCCGACTACGCGATCACGCAGATGTTCTTCCAGCCGGAGTCGTACCTGCGTCTGAGGGACGCGGTGGCCAAAGCCGGCTGCGAGACGCCCGTCATTCCCGAGGTCATGCCCGTCACCAGCGTGAAGATGCTGGAACGGTTGCCGCAACTCAGTAACGCCGCCATCCCGAACGCCCTGAAAGAGCGGATCGTCACAGCCAAAGACGATCCGGCCGCTGTACGCTCCATTGGCATCGAGTTCGCCACGGAGTTCTGCGCGAGGCTGTTGGACGAGGGAGTCCCCGGGCTCCACTTCATCACCCTGAACAACTCCACCGCGACTCTGGAAATCTACGAGAACCTGGGCCCGCACCACCCATCACGGGCCTAGACCGGTCGCACTCGCGTACGACACACTGCGTTGCGGCCACAGGGAGAGGGGCGTACATGGGCTGGACGGTCCTCTACATCGCGTTCGGTGTCGTCGCGTTGTGGCTGCTGGGTGAGGTGCTGCTGCAGTACAAGGCGCGGCTGCGCTGGCGGCTGCTCGCCTTCGCCGGTTTCCTCTGCGTCGTCCTCGGTGTGCTCATCCCGAACGTGATCGTCATCGCGCTGGGCGCCATCGCCTTCGCGGTCGGCCAGACGTACGTGACCCTGTCGTTCCGCCGCGGCTTCGAGGCCGGCTGGGCCGTCCGCCCGCGCTCCGACGAGGGCGAGGGCGAGGAGGGCGGCAAGCTGTCCCGGGCCGGCTTCCCCAAGGCCGGCAAGAAGCGGCGGCGCGGCGAGCCGGACCGCCAGGACCCGGCCCTGGAGGCCACGGACCTGGAATCCACGGCTGCCGGAACGTACCTCCGCGGTGACGACGCGCTCGACGACGACCGTGACGACGACGTGTTCGTCCGCCCGCAGTCCACCCCCGCCGCGGCCACCGTGTACTCGCCGGAGCCCATGCCGGACGACACCAGCACGTACGGCGTCTACCGCGACGAGAACACCTACGCGGGCGCGAGCGACCAGTCCCACGCGACGGCCGACCGGTCCGCGCAGGACGAGGCCTTCGCCTACTACGGCTACGACCAGCAGGGGTACGGCTACGACCCGAACCAGCAGCAGTACGCCGCCTACTCCGACCCGTACATCGGCACGCAGACGTACGACGCCACCGCCTCCTACGACCAGTCCTACGGTCAGCAGGGGTACGGGCAGCAGGGCTACGGCCAGGACCAGTACGGCAACGGCGGCTACGGCGGCGAGACCCCGCCCGGTGGTGTGTGGGTCCCGCAGCAGCGCAACACCGACGACCCCTTCGGCTCCGACCTCCCGGCGGACCAGCAGTACCCGTACCAGGGCAACGGGAACGGGAACGGGCACGGCAATGGCCAGAACGGCTACGACGAGCAGCAGTACCGTTTCTGACGGCGTTTCCGCAGGCGTTGTCGTAGGGCGGCCGGGCCTCTGCTGAGGCCCGGCGTCTCACTGTGAGCCGCGGAAACCGGGACCCTCCACGATCAGCCCGGCCACCAGCGCCCCCGACATCCCGGCGTGCGGCAGTCCGCCGCCCGGGTGGGACCAGCCGCCGACGGTGAACAGGCCCGGTGTGGCGGTGCTGTTGGACGGATGCAGCAGCCGTCCGTCGCCCGCGGCGAGCGTCGGCGCCGGTACCGCGCCCCCGTGCGCACCCGTCGTCCGCGCGATGTCGGCCGGTGTGCGGACCTCGTGCCAGACGAGGCGCTCCCGCAGACCGGGGACGGCCCGCTCGGCCGCGGTGATCAGCCGGTCCGCGTACTCCTCCGCCCTGTCCGCCCCGCTCCCGTCGTGCCCGGCCGGGACCGTGCAGGTGACCGTGACCGCCTCGTGGCCGGAGTCCGGCACCAGGGCCGGGTCGTCGGGGCGCAGCACCGTCACCGTGGGCCGTGCGACCGTCCCGGGGGCAGGGCCGAACACCAGGTCCAGCTCGGCGTCGCGGTCCTGCGCGTGGACCACCGTCCGGTGCGGCGTGCCGTCCGGCCGGGGGCCGCGCAGCGCCAGCAGCACGGTCAGGCGGCTCGTCGTCCCCCGCTGCGCCGGTACCTCGCCCTCGCTCCGCACGGCCGGCTGCCGCAGCCATCGGCCCAGTACCTCGGGCGCGACGCCGGCGACCACGAAGTCGGCCTCCGCGACCGTGCCGTCGGCCAGTTCCACCCCGGCCGCCCGGCCGTCCTTCTCGACGATCCCGGTGACCTCGGAGCCGAAGACGAACTCGACCCGCCGGGCCACGCACCGCTCGTACAGCGCCCGCGCCAACTCCCGCATTCCGCCCCGGACGTACCAGGTCCCGAAGGCGTGCTCCATGTACGGCAGGACCGCCGCGCTCGCCGGGACGGTCCGGGGATCCAGGCCGTACGCGAGGGCGTGGCTCTCCAGCAGGGCCGCCAGCCGGGGGTCGCGCAGCTCCCACGCGCCGACCTCGGCGAGGGTGGTGGCGCGGCGGGTGCGCAGGAGACGCCTGTGGGGCACCGACGGGTACGGCTCGCGCTCGGCGAGCACCTTCCAGTCGGTCCACAGCGGCTCCTCCAGGAGAGGCCTGCGGGTGCGGTCCCAGGCCTCGCGGGCCCGCACCAGGAAGTCGCCCCAGCGGTCACCGGCGCCCGGGCCGAGCGCGGCGTTCAGTGCGGTGACCACGCCCGCGCGCGAGACGTTGGGGAGCAGCAGGTCGGTGCCGTCCGCGAAGACGTGCCGCGCCGCCGGGTCCACCTGGACCAGCTCGACGCGGCTCTCCAGCGACTCCTTGCCCGTCTTGAGGAACAGATCGCGGTACACGGCGGGCAGGGGCAGCAGTCCGGGGCCCGTGTCGAACGCGAAGCCGTCGCGCTCGAAGCGGCCCACGGCTCCGCCGTAGGTCCGCGTGCTCTCGTGCACCACCACACCGTGGCCGGCGACGGCCAGCCGGGCGGCGGCCGCCATGGCGCCGAGACCTGCGCCGATCACCGCGATTCTTGCCATGCCGGCGACCTTATCGGGCGCCGCTTCCCCGGTGCCTCGCGGGCGTGATCGTCACCGGTCGGCAACAGCCGGGGCCGGGGCTGAGTACACAGGGCTGAGTACACGTACTCAGCCGGTGAGATGAGTACGCGCGCGGATGGGCTCCCACCTGCGCGAAGGAGAAGGTGGAGGCACGGGAAGGGGCGCGGCCGCGGTACCGCCGACACGGGGCGGCGGAACGGCACTCGCGCCCCCACCGCTCCTTCCGCCGACGCCAGTCGACGGGAGCGAGGCACGGGGGAGCACGGGGGAACGGGGAGGGCGCCGGTCCGAGGTGGCACGCGGGGGACGCTGCCAGTTCGGGCCGGCGCTTCTGTCCGTGCGCCCACGCTTCCGCTGTCCGTCCTGTTCGGGCCGCGGGTTCCGCTCCTCCGTCCCGGCCCGGTCAGCGGGTTCCGCTCACCCGGCCCTGGAGCAGCCGGGACAGGGCCGCGTGGACGTCGTCCAGGGAACGGTCCGGCTGGAACGCCTTCCAGTCCAGCGCGGCCACCAGGACCATGCCGACCAGGGCCGACGCCGTCAGGCCGATGTCGATCTCGTCGCTAAGCTCGCCGCCCTCGACGCCCTCGCGCAGCACCCCCTCGACGACCGCGACGGCCTCCTGCCGGACGACCATCAGCGTGGACTGCCAGGCACGGTTGGTCCGCCACAGCTCCGCCACGTAGAGCTGGGTGAAGGAGGGGTAGCGGTCGATGAAGAGGAGTCCGGCCCGGATCATCGCGTCCAGCGAGTCGACCCTGCTGCCGCCCTCCTGCGCGGTGCGCTCGGCGGCCTCGCGGAGGGAGGCGGTGAGGAGTCCCACGCCGTGCCGCAGCAGCTCCTCGAAGAGGACCGACTTGCTCGCGAAGTTGTAGTAGACCGTGCCCTTGGCGACACCGGCGCGTTCGGCGATCTCGTCCACCGTGGTCGCGGAGAACCCCTGCTCCGCGATGAGGGTGACGGCCGCTTCGTAGAGTTTCTGCCGGGTCGCCTCGCGACGGCCCCCGCCCGCGCCGCCGGGGGAGTTGCTGCTTTCCATGGCCCTGATTGTCACAGGAACCGTGCCGTGCGCGGTCACAGGCTCAACTCCGGGTGCAGCCGGTCCAGGGTCCACACCTGCTTGCGGCGGGCGGACACGGCGGTCAGGGCGAGGGCGCCGACGGTGAAGGCCACCAGCACCGCGCACGCCTGCCAGACCGGGCCGAGGCCGCCGCCGGTGATGAGCCTCCTGAGCGCGTCGACGACATGGCTCATCGGCAGGAAGGGGTGGACCGCGTTGAAGAATCCGGGGCTGGTCTGCACGGGGTACGTACCGCCCGCGGACGTCAACTGGAGCATCAGGAAGGCGAGGACGAGGATCCGGCCCGCCGCCCCGAACCGGGCGTTGAGCCACTGCACGATCGCCGCGAAGCACGCCGTCACCAGGAACAGGAAGCCCACCGTGCCGGCCGCCCGCGCCATCTGCAGGCCGACCGCCCAGTCCAGCACCGCCATCAGAGCGACCGTCTGCAGCACGCCCAGCGCGGCCACCGGCAGCCAGCCCGCCAGCGCGATCCGCCAGGGCGAGGCGCCCGCCGCGAGGGCCCGCCGATTGAGCGGCTGGATCAGCATGTACGCCACCATGGCGCCCACCCACAGGGACAGCGGGATGAAGTACGGGGCGAACCCGGTGCCGTAGTTGGGTGCCTTGTGCAGGTCCTTGGTGGCCAACTGCACGGGGTCGGCCATCACTTCGGTGCGCTTGTCGCGGTCCTGCTCGTCGTAGTCGGGGATCTTCTCGGCCCCGTCGTGCAGACCGCCCGCCAGCTTCCCCGAACCGTCGGCCAGCTTGTACATCCCGCCCTTGAGGTCGGCGGCGCCCGTCTTCAGCGCGCCGACGCCCGTGTCCAGGTCCTCAGCGCCCGTCTTGGCGGTACCGAGGCCGGTGTGCAGGGTCTTGGCCCCCTTGGCGACCTTCGTGGCGCCCGTGTCGAGGGCGTTCACCTTGGCGACGGCATTGTCGAGGTCCGCGGACAGGGTGGGCGCGGCCTTCGCGAGGGCGCGGGCCTGCTTCTCCAGGGTCTGCAGGTCCTTGTCGAAGGCCTTGATGTCTCCGCCGTAGTTCTTCACCACGGTGTCGACGTCCTCGGCGAGCGTGGCCGCCTTCGCCGCCGCGTCCTTGGCCTTCTTCAGGTCAGCGCAGGCAGCGTCGGGCAGGACGGGCTCCTCGCACCGGCGCTGATAGACGTCGTCGAGGGTGTCGGATGCGGTACGGGTGCCGGTCGCGGCGGCCGGTGCCGTCGTCACGAACGCGTCGAGGTGCTCCCGGATCGTGGCCGTCGAGTCGGCGACCAGGGTGGCGGTGTCGGCGATCGTGTCCCCGTTCTCGTCGAGGAAGGGCCGCACCCGGTCCGCCGCGGCGCCGACCTTGTCGGCGAGCTTCCCGGTGCCGTCCGCGACCTGCTGGGCGCCGTCCTCCAGGTCCCCGGCGCCCTTGTCCAGGTCGCTCAGACCGCCGGACAGCTTGCCGCTGCCCTCCTTGGCCGTCCGCAGGCCGTCCGCGAGGTCCTTGGACCCCTTCTCCGCCTTGTCGATACCGCCCTTGAGGTCGTCGGCGCCGTCGGCCGCCTCCTCGGTCTTCCCGTGGAGGTCCGAGAACGAGATGAAGATCCGGTCCAGGAACGACCGTGACGCCTTCGTCGACGCCGCCGTCCGCACCTCCGAGAACACGGTCCGCGAGATCTGTCCGACGATGTAGTTGTTCGCGTCGTTCGTCCGTACCTGGAGTGCGCCCGTCTCCGGCACGTCCCCGGAACTCGACGCGATCCGCTCGCTGAAGTCCTTCGGCATGGTGAGCGACAGGTAGTACGTGCCGTCCTCGACACCGGTCCGGGCCTCGGCGGCGCTCACCCGGTGCCACTCGAAGGTGTCGCTCTCGCGCAGCCCCTCGGCGATGTCGTCGCCCGCCGTCAGCCTCTCCTTTCCGACCGACGCCCCCCTGTCGTCGTTCACCAGGGCCACGGGGATGCGGTCGAGCCGTCCGTACGGGTCCCAGAAGGACCACAGGTACAGGGCGCCGTACAGCAGCGGCAGCAGCAGGAGCGAGACCAGCGCGGCGCGCGGCAGCTTCCCGCGGCCGAAGCGCCTCAGCTCAAGCGCGGCGAGTTTCGGCGAGCGCATCGGTCGTCTCCTTGTCGGTGTCGTCGGTGTCGTCGGTGTCGTCGGTATGGGAGTCGCGTTCGGGGGATTCGGGGGCGTCGGTGTCGTCCGGGGCGTCGTCGGCCTCGGTGTCGGCGGTGGCGCTGCGGCCGGCGCTGTCGCCGCCGTCCTCGGCCTCCGCGTCCGCGGCCGCCTCGGTGTCCGCTTCCGCGTCCGTACGCGTGCGTGCCCGCCTCTCCGCCGCCGTGGACACCACGACCGCCCCCTGGGGTGCTTCGCTGCACACCGCCACCACCGTGATGCCGGACTCGGTGAGGGACCGCAACAGGGCCCACATCGCGGCCCGTTCGGCGTCGGAGAGCTTCAGGTCGGTGTCGTCGACACCGAGCAGCCGGGGTCGGCCGACGAGGGCGAGGGCGACGGACAGCCGCAGGGCCTCCATCCGGTCCAGGTCGCGCACCGCGGTCCGGGAGCCCTTGGGCAGGGTCTCGCGGTCGAGCCCGGCCGCGGTCAGGGCGGCCTCGATCCGGCCCTCGGCCTCGGCGGCGCGCTCGGCGCGGGGCCGCAGCAGCCCGCGCAGGGAGCCGTCGAACCGCCGCTGCAGCAGGGCCCGTTCACGCAGGTGCTCGCCCACGGTCAGGGCCGGGTCCAGGTCGGTCACGCCGGGGACATGGGCGAGGGCGCTGACCCGGCGTACGGTCGCCATCCGCTTGGGCAGCATCAGGGAGCCGACCGTGGCGTGGCCCTCGCTCGGCTTCATACGGCCGGTGAGCGCGAGCAGCAGACAGGTGCGGCCCGACCCGGAGGGCCCTTCGACCGCGATCAGCGAACCGGCCGCGGCGTCGAACCCGACACCCCGGAACGCCCACCCGCGCGGCCCCCTCAGCCCGAATCCCTCGGCGCCGACGGCGACACCCCCGGCCGTCCCCTGCCGGGCGTCCGCCTCCCGCGGCTCTCCCATGCCCTCAAGCCCCTCTGCTTTTCTTTGAACTGACTGGTCAGTGCAAAAATTACTCCGAACTTCCGCTCGAAGCAAAAGAGCAGGTCAGAACGGATTGTCAGTGGCATACCGCACGATGAGCACATACGGCACCTCGTGTCGGAGTGTGCCGTCCGAAGACGACAGGAGGTTCGTCATGGCCAGCCACCACGCGGCAGCCGCCAACCGGCGCCGCGCCACCGGCCCTGCCCCCTCACTGACCGGCCCGGCGAGCGACGTGCACCCCGTGCTGCGCCGGGCGACGGCCCCGCCCGCCGCCCTCGACCTGCTCGCCCAGGCCCGCTCCGGACTCGACGAGGCGTCCGCCCACCCGACCCCCAACGAGCGGTACGCCACCGCCCACCTGGCCGCGCTGCGCACCGCAGCCGCCGTGCTCGCCGCCCGCGGCCGCCCGGAACTCACCCCGAAGCGCCGCGCCAAGATCCGCAGCGCCTGGGAAGTGCTCCCCGAGATAGCGCCGGAACTCGCCGAGTGGAGCGCGCTGTTCGCCTCCGGCGCCGCCCGCAGGGCGCGGGCCGAAGCGGGCATCCAGGGCGCGGCGAGCGCACGGGACGCCGACGACCTCATACGCGACGTGGCGATGTTCCTGCGCCTGGTCGAACGCATGCTGGTGCTCCAGCCGGTGCTCCCCCAGCCCCGGCGGGACGGTGATGCGGGGGTCCCGGACGCGGGCTGACCGACCGTTCCGGCGCCGCCCATTAGGGTTGGGGCAGACCTACCCCTCCGCCGCGCCCCCGGCCCGGCGGAGACGCAAGCCCATCGCTCCGCCGCACAGCAGGCGGTGCCGCGCCGAGGAGTCAACTGCCGTGTCGGACCCGATGCGCCCCCGCGCCTCTCTCCGTACCGCCGTGGTCTGGGAGGTCCTGCGGGACGCTCTCGACCGCCGGGTCAAGGCCGCGGCACGCGAGTCGCTGGACGTCCTGGACACCGGGGGCGGCAGCGGCAACTTCGCGGTGCCCGTGGCCCGCCTCGGTCACCGCGTCACCGTCGTCGACCCCAGCCCGAACGCGCTGTTCGCGCTGGAGCGCCGGGCCGCCGAGGCCGGTGTCGCCGACCGGGTGCGGGGCGTCCAGGGCGACGCGCACGGCCTCTTCGACGTCGCCGAGCGCGGCGGGTACGACGCCGTGCTCTGCCACGGCGTCCTGGAGTACGTGGACGACCCCGCCGAGGGCATCGGCAACGCGGTCGCCGCGCTGCGGCCCGAGGGCGTGCTCAGCCTGCTCGCCGCCGGCCTGGGCGGCGCGGTGCTCGCGCGGGCCCTCGCCGGGCACTTCAAGGAGGCCCGGCAGGCCCTCGACGACCCGCACGGACGCTGGGGCGAGGGCGATCCGGTTCCCCACCGCTTCACCGCCGAGCAGCTCACCGCGCTCGTCGAGGGCGCGGGCCTGGAGGTCGCCGCCGTGCACGGCGTGCGGGTCTTCGCCGACCTGGTTCCGGGCGTCCTCGTGGACACCGAGCCCGGCGCCATGGAGGCCCTGCTCAAGCTGGAGGCCGCGGTCGCCGAGCTGCCCGCCTTCCACTCCGTGGCCACGCAACTCCATGTGCTGGGCGAGACGCGAGGGGCCGCCGGGTCCTGATCCGTCCCCCGGGACGAAGGGGGTGACCCCCTGATCAGGGGCTCGGCGGCGGATGGAGTACGCCACAGGCCCCCCGATCGGGCGCCGGGAGCCGTATGATCGAGGGAGGCCGTTCCGGCATGACGGGCCGTCCGCTGGGGAATTCACACCTCAGCGGGTCGGGGTGCCATGGCGGGTTCCGGTTGGCGAATTGGCGTAGAGGGGCGGGTTTCAAGGGGGCGATTCCCTGCCTATCCTGAAGAGGACCCCCCGGGTCGCCCCGGCGACCGCACGATGAGGAGGACTCCGTGCCGCTCTCAGAGCACGAGCAGCGCATGCTCGAGCAGATGGAGCGAGCGCTGTACGCCGAAGATCCCAAGTTCGCGTCAGCGCTCGAGGGAAGCGGGCTGCGTACGTACACCCGGCGGCGGGTCTACCAGGCGGTCGCGGGCTTTCTGGTGGGTATCGCGCTCCTCATGGCCGGAATGGTCGCACAGCAGATCTGGGTCAGCGTGGTGGGATTCCTCGTCATGCTGGGCTGCGCCGTGCTCGCCGTCACCGGTTGGCGCAAGGCCCCCAAGCCGGGTGAACAGCCCACGGGCACCGCAGGCTCCGCCGGTGGGCGTCGTCAGGCCCGACAGCGCCGCTCCATGATGGACCGAATCGAACAGCGCTGGCAGCGTCGTCGTGACGAGCAGGGCGGCCACTGAGTCCGCCGGATCGCCGATCCGACAGCCACAGCTGAACTGAACACGGGCGAAGGGTGACCACCTCAGAGGGCGGTCACCCTTCGCGCATGCCCGAAACACACGCCCGAAGCGCGTGCCCGACATTCGAACAGCCGGCGCCACTCCAGGGCGACGGCTGCTCCCGCCGGGCCGGGCCGCGGCGGAGCCGGACGGCCGGGCACCGCCCGTACGACACCTTCCTCACCTCCACCCTCGCCTGCCCCCGCACGTACGTATGCCCCCACCGGGCGAACCCGGCGGGGGCATACGTACGTGCGGGGCGCCGGCTGGCCGGCCGCCGCTAGCCTGGCCGGCCCGGCGAGGGGCGTCGCCGGGGCAGCCGTAGCGTCTGGGCGCGGGCCAGCAGCTCGTCCAGGGCCTGCCCCCAGCGGGCCGAGAGAGCCCAAACCACCCGAACGGTCGAACGCGGCAGCAGCAGCGCCCGCAGCTTCGTCCGGCGGTCGGCGTGGGCCCGGAGACCGACTCCGACCCGGTGCGCGTCCCGGGCCAGACCGGCCGGTACCTGCGGACGCGGAGCGAAGAGGACCTGCTCCACCGCCGCCGCCACCCGGTGCACGGCGTCCGCGGCCGACGGTTCGAGCTCCCCGAGCCGCACGATCCGCGCGGCGGCCTTGCGGGGCGTCTGCGACTCGTCCGGCGCGATCCCGAAGTCCCAGGCCGTGTCGGTCACCTCCTGCCAGGCGGCCAGCGCGTGCGCCGCCGCGGCCTCCGTACGGCCGAACCCGTCGGCTCTGCCCGGATGCGCGGGAGAGCCCGGCGGTCCGCCCGCCTCCTCGGTCACCTCCCGCGCGCCGACGGGCGCACGGGCCCCCTTCGGCACCGCACCGTCATGGGCGCCCAGCCGCAGGGAGCGGACCCGGAGCCGCCACAGCATGGGCAGCAGCGGGATCGCCAGCAGCAGGAGTGCTCCCGGAAGGATCAACAGGGCCCAGGGGGAGAAGAACAGCAGCGCCCAGAACGAACGCTCCTCGTCGTCCGGGCCCGCCACGGCCACCGCGGACTCGCTCGCGCAGGCCTCCAGCTTCACCTCCTGCGGGGTGCAGCTCTCGCTCGCCGACGGCGCGGTGGAGGGGGCCGTGGACGCCGACTGAGAGGGCCGGGGCACATCGGGCACACCACCCGGGCCGGTGTCCTCCGCCACCGTGTACGAGGGAGTCGAGCCCCGGTTGGGGGTGGGCTCGAAGCGGGTCCAGCCCACACCCTCGAAGTACAGCTCCGGCCAGGCGTGCGCGTCGCGCAGGCCCACCGACATCGTGCCGTTCGTCTGCGGGGTGCCGGGCGTGAAGCCCACGGCCACCCGGGCCGGTATGCCCAGGGTGCGGGCCATCGACGCCATCGCGAACGAGAAGTGGACGCAGAAGCCCTCCTTGTCCTGGAGGAACCGGGCTATCGCCCGCGCGCCCGTCCCGGAACGCACCTCGGTGTCGTACGTGAACTCGCCGCTGAACGCGAACCAGTCCTGCAGCTTCACCGCCCGCTCGTAGTCGTTCGTCGCGCCCTCGGTGACCTTCAGCGCGGTCTGCGCCACCACCGACGGCAGCGAGGCCGGCACCTTGGTGAACTCCCGCCGCAGGGCCGGCGGCGGCTCCGGCGCCGAGGCCAGCTGCTCCGCCGTGGGCCGCACGATCAGGCTCTCGACCTTGTACTGGGCGCCCTTGGTGTCCTGGCCGTGGTCACCGACCAGGGTGCGCCCCACGGGCTCGTACCGCCAGTCGCCGTCGATGTCGACACGGGAGACCGGGTACGGCATCGGCAGCCAGTTCTGCTCGTAGTCCTCCGCCGCGACGATCCGGGTCTCGATCGAGGTCCGCTTCACGTCGGCGGCGAGCCCGATGGGCGCGCCGAACTCCCCCGGCACTTCGGTGATGGAGCGCTCGGTCGGCGTCCAGGCGGTGCCGTCGAACCTGTCCAGGGAGACGATCCGCAGATACATCTCCTGCACGTTGTCCGTGTTGGTGCGGTAGGACAGCACCTGGCGGTCCTCGTCCACGTTCAGGCTGCCGCTCAGCGCCACCACGGGGTTCACCGCGGAGATCGTGCCGCCGCCGGACCCCCCGCCGATGCCGGTGCCCGCGCCGCTCAGCAGTCCTCCGTCGAGGGAGGGCAGCCCGAGCGGCACCACCAGGGCGATGCCCAGCGCGACCGCGCCGATGCGCCGCCCGGTGCGGACCGGGGCCACCGGGCCGCCCGCGGACTCCGCGCGCGAGCCCTGCGGCGAGCCGCCGAAGACCCGGCCCCACTGCGAGAGCCGGTCGCGGCTCTCGGTCAGGAGCAGCAGCAGATAGCCGGCGGAGGCCATCAGGAACCACAGCCACGCGGCGCCGTCGGACAGGCCCGCCGCGACCGAGTACAGCGCGAGCAGCGGCAGGCCGGCCGGGGCCGCGCTGCGGAACGTCACCGCGAGCGCGTCGACCATGAGACCTATCACCAACACGCCGCCGATGATCATCAGCTGGATGCCGTCGCTCAGCGGCGCCGGGATGGCGTACCGCCCGATGTCGTCGGCGCCCGACCGCAACAGCTCCGCGAAGTGCTGGAACGCCTTCGGGCCGGGGACGATCCCGGCCACCGCCTGCTCCCGGGCGAAGATCAGCGTCAGCATCATCAGCGCGGCCAGCGCCTGGGCGGCCACGGTCAGCGGCCGCGCCAGCGGGACCCGGCGGGTGAGCGCTCCCACGACGGTCAGCACACCCAGCATCAGGGCGGCCTGGAAGATCCAGGTCGCCGGGTCGACCAGCGGCAGCATCGCGCACGCCGCCATGACCGTCGCGGCCCAGGCGCACAGCGCCAGTCTCGCCCGCCCGCTCATGACCGTCCCTCCGTGCCGCTTGTGGACAGCACACCGAGACGCTGTCGGTCCGCCTGCCGCCACAGGTCCGCCGGCGAGGCGCCGCGCGGGACGGTCAGCGCCGTCCAGCCCGCCTCGTGCAGCAGCCGCAGCGACTCCTCGCTCGCGCTCCCGGCACCGGGCACCTCGCCCGTCTCGGTCGTCCACGTCTCGCTGTCCAGCAGGAACGCGACCGCCCCGCCGCCGCGCCGCCGCATCTTGCCGATCATCGTCGCCTGCTCCTCGTCGAGGTCGCCGAGGAAGGCGATCAGCAGCCCCTCGTTGCCGCCGCGCAGCGCGTCGTAGGCGGGTGAGAGGCCCGAGCCGTCGGAGTGGTCGATCACCGCGAGGGTGTCCATCAGCAGCCCCGCCGCGTCGGCGGTTTCCTGGCCGGCGCCCGCGAACCCGTCCGCGCCCTCGCCGGGCACCGAACTGCCGGTGTCCGTCAGCAGCCGTACGGAGAAGCCCCGTTCGAGCATGTGGACCAGTGTGGAGGCGGCGCCCGAGACGGCCCACTCGAAGGCCGAGTCCGGGCCCGCGCCGAGGAACGCCTCGGCCCGGGTGTCCAGCAGCACCGTGCAGCGGGCGCGCTGCGGCTGCTCCTCGCGGCGCACCATCAGCTCGCCGTAGCGCGCGGTCGAACGCCAGTGCACCCGGCGCAGGTCGTCGCCGTGCCGGTAGCCGCGGGGGATCACGTCGTCCTCGCCGGCCAGCGCCAGCGAGCGCTGCCGGCCGTCGCCGTACCCCTTCGCCTCCCCACCGAGGCGCACCGGTGGCAGCGCCTCCACCCGCGGGATGACGGTCAGCGTGTCGTACGTGGAGAAGGAGCGGGTCAGCTCGCACATGCCGAACGGGTCGGTCAGGCGCAACTGGAGGGGGCCGAGCGGATACCGGCCGCGCAGATCGGAACGGACGCGGTAGGACACCTCCCGGCGGCCGCCCGCCTCCACCCGGTCCAGCACGAACCGCGGACGCGGACCGAGCACGTAGGGCACCCGGTCCTGGAGCATCAGCAGCCCGGTGGGCAGCCGCGAGACGTTGTCCATCCGCAGGTGCACGCGGGCCTCGCTGCCCGCCGGCACCCGCGCGGGGGACAGGCGGCGGCTGCCCGCGACCCGGTAGCGGGTGCGGTACAGCACGGTCGTGCAGACCAGCGGCAGCACGGCCAGCAACAGGCCCACCCTCAGCAGGTCGCTCTGCCCGAGGACGTACGCGCAGATGGCCGCCGCCACGCCGGCGGCCAGGAAGGAGCGCCCGCGGGTGGTGAGGCCGGCGAGGGCCGTACGCAGCCCGCCCTTGTCCTGCTCCGGGGTGGGCGCCGGCCCGGGGGTGGTCATCCAAGCCTCCGCGGCGGCTGCTGCGGATACGCGGGCGTGCTGTGCACCGAGCCGAAGCCGCTCTGCGCCTGGGGCGCCTGCGGTACGGGCGTGCGCTGCAGGATCTCCTGCACGACCTGCTCCGGCGTACGGCGGTTGAGCTGGGCCTGGGCGGTGGGCAGCAGCCGGTGGGCGAGGATGGCCACGGCCAGCGACTGGATGTCGTCCGGCAGGGCGTACTCCCGGCCGTTCAGGGCGGCGGTCGCCCTCGCCGCACGCAGCAGATGCAGCGTGGCGCGCGGCGAGGCGCCGAGTCTGAGGTCCGGGTGGCTGCGGGTGGCGCCGACCAGGTCCACCGCGTACCGCCGGACCGTTTCGGCGACGTGCACGCCCCGGACGGCCTCGATCAGCTTCACGATCTCGTGCGCGTGCGCCACCGGCTGCATGTCCTCCAGCGGCGAGACCCCGCCGTGGACGTCGAGCATCTGCAGCTCGGCCTCCGGGCTGGGGTAGCCGACGGAGACGCGGGCCATGAAGCGGTCGCGCTGGGCCTCCGGCAGCGGGTAGGTGCCCTCCATCTCCACGGGGTTCTGCGTGGCCACCACCATGAAGGGGCTGGGCAGCTCGTAGGTCGTGCCGTCGATGGTGACCTGGCGTTCCTCCAGGGACTCCAGCAGCGCGGACTGCGTCTTCGGCGAGGCGCGGTTGATCTCGTCGCCGATCACGATCTGAGAGAAGATCGCGCCCGGCTTGAACTCGAACTCCTTGCGCTGCTGATCCCAGATGGACACGCCCGTGATGTCCGACGGCAGCAGGTCCGGCGTGAACTGGATACGCCGCACCGAGCAGTCGATGGACCGCGCCAGTGCCTTGGCCAGCATGGTCTTGCCGACGCCGGGCACATCCTCGATCAGAAGATGTCCCTCGGCGAGCAGCACTGTCAGCGAAAGCCGTACGACCTCAGGCTTGCCCTCGATCACTCCTTCGACCGAACTGCGGACTCGCTCCACAGTGCTGGTCAGATCAGTGAGGCTCGCTCGATCGTCATAGGTCGTCACCCGGCCCTCCTCGGCCCGTTCTTTCTCTGGGCCGTCGCTCTGCGATGCGGACCGGCCCACCCCGAAACACGGACACCACGCGCGAACTGCTCAGCGTGACGTCACATCCGCATTCTTGCTGCCGTTACCAATCCGTGTCACTCGCCTGTGGACAACGGTCCGCGATATGTCGGATCTGTGGCCTTTTGTCCTTCGAGATGCCAGCAGATTGACAGGAAACCGGGGCTGCGCGGGACCGCTCCGCGGCGGTAGGAGAGGGGTCCCGCACGGTCCGGTCCGACGGCGCTCAGGCCGGGTCGATCTCCCGCAGCAGGCCCGTCTTCACGTCGAAGACGAAGCCGCGCACGTCGTCGGAGTGGAGCAGGAACGGGTTGGTGCGCACCCGCTGCATGGACTGCCGTACGTCCTGGTCCACGTCCCGGAAGGACTCCACCGCCCAGGCCGGGCGCTGGCCGACCTCCGTCTCCAGCTCGGTGCGGAAGTCCTCGGTGAGGGCCTCCAGACCGCAGCCGGTGTGGTGGATGAGGACCACGCTGCGGGTGCCGAGCTTGCGCTGGCTGATGGTGAGGGAGCGGATCACGTCGTCGGTGACCACGCCGCCCGCGTTGCGGATGGTGTGACAGTCGCCCAGCTCCAGGCCGAGCGCGTCGTGGAGGTCGAGGCGGGCGTCCATGCAGGCCACCACCGCGACGCGCAGGACGGGACGGGCGTCCATGCCGGGGTCGGTGAACGCGGCCGCGTACCGCTGGTTCGCCTCGACGAGACGGTCGGTGACGGTGCCGTCGGATATGGCGCCTTCGGGGCCGGTGGGAATTGCTGCGGAGGTCGTCATAACCATGACGGTACTGGTCACGCCCGCCGGGGGCGCTCTGTGAGGCAGGACAAAGAACGTCATCGGGGCTTGTTGTGAGGTAACCCACAGGAGTGGCCGGATCACCGCCGTACGGGTGATATCTCCGGCATTGCGGGTTCACCCGGAGGAGGCGCCGCGACGCGCAGGCCGGTTGATTGACCGCGACAGGCCGTGGACTAGAGTGACGCGGAGCGGGGGCGAGGCCCCTCGCTGGACTCGCATCCCCGACCTGCATCCCCAGGAGAACCGGCGACACCCCGGCGTCTCCCCGCGTGCGCGGCGCGTACGTGCGGCTCGCGCCGGACCTGAGAGGGCCCCTTGAGCAACAGCCGCCACGTCCCCGTCATGCTCCGGCGCTGTCTGGACATGCTGGCCCCGGCCCTCACGGAGCCCGGCGCGGTGGTGGTCGACTGCACGCTCGGCCTCGGCGGCCACAGCGAGGCGCTCCTCACCCGGTTCCCCGAGGCACGGCTCGTCGCCCTCGACCGCGACAAGGAGGCCCTGCGCCTCTCCGGCGAACGGCTCGCCCCCTTCGGCGAGCGCGCCACCCTCGTGCACGCGGTCTACGACGAACTCCCCGACGTGCTGGACCGCCTGGGCCTCCCGCGCGTCCAGGGCGTGCTGTTCGACCTCGGCGTCTCCTCCATGCAGCTCGACGAGGCCGACCGGGGCTTCGCGTACGCCCAGGACGCCCCCCTCGACATGCGGATGGACCAGACGACCGGCATCGGCGCGGCCGAGGTCCTGAACACCTACCCGGCGGGCGAACTCGTGCGGATCCTGCGGGCGTACGGCGAGGAGAAGCAGGCCAAGCGGATCGTCTCCGCGATCGTGCGCGAGCGTGACAAGGAGCCCTTCACCCACAGCGCCCGCCTCGTCGAACTGATCCGCGACTCTCTGCCGCAGGCCGCCAAGCGCACCGGCGGCAACCCCGCCAAGCGCACGTTCCAGGCACTGCGCATCGAGGTCAACGGCGAACTCACCGTCCTGGAGCGGGCGATCCCCGCCGCCGTGAAGGCCCTCGCGGTCGGCGGCCGGATCGCCGTGCTGTCCTACCACTCGCTGGAGGACCGCCTCGTCAAGCAGGTGTTCGCCGCCGGCGCCGCCGTCACCGCGCCCCCCGGACTGCCCGTGGTCCCCGAGCGCTACCAGCCGAGACTCAAGCTCCTCACCCGTGGTGCCGAACTTCCCACCGAGGAAGAGGTCGCCGAGAACCGGCGCGCCGCCCCCGCGCGTCTGCGGGGTGCGGAACGCGTGCGGGAGAACCTTGAATGAGGTGCGCGTGGGGCTGATGAGCCGCACGAGGCCCACGAGGCGGCCGTACACGGTGCGTGAAGGGTGACGGTGAGTGAGTCCGACAAGCGAACTCGCGGGGACGGTGAGTGAGTCCGGGAACCGAACTCACTGGGAGGACGCGTGAGCAGGAAACCCGAACTACGAGGCAGGGCCGCCCGTCTCGCGCGGCTCCTGCCCGTGCGGCCCAAAGGGGCCGCGCGCACCCCGTTCGTCCTCCTCGTCGTCCTGCTGCTGGGCGGCGGCCTCATCGGTCTCCTCGTACTGAACTCCGCGCTCAGTGAAGGGTCGTTCAAGCTCGACGACCTCCAGGAGGACGTCAAGAGCTACACCGACGAGGAACAGGCGCTCCAGCGCGACGTGGACGCCTACTCCGCGCCCGACGCCCTGCAGCGCCGCGCCCGCGAACTCGGCATGGTCCCCGGCGGGGACCCGGCCTTCCTGAACCCCGACGGCACGGTCGAAGGCGTCCCGAGCGCCGCCCGGCCGACCGTGGCCCGTATGCCGCTCGTCCTCGCGCCCGAGGTCCTGGACCCCGGCCCGCCCCCGAGCCCGAGCCGGCCCCCGAGCCGGCCCCCGAGTCCGGCCCTCACCGCGAGCCCCCCGTCCCAGCCCCCGCCCCCGGCCTCCGCGACGCCGTCGCAGCCGCCCGCGCGGACCCCGGCCGCCGGGGACGCCCCCGCCCCGCCCTCCACGCCCACCAGTCCGTCCGTACAGTCCACCCAGTTCCCGACGACCCCCGGCAGGTGACGGAAGTGGCCGATTCAGGCAGGCAGCCCCCCCGCCGCCGCGTCCCCGGACCCGCCCGGCCCGCGCGCCCGGGGGACCGGCAGCGCCGGCCGGGCCCCGGTGCCCGTCCCGCCGCGCAGCGCCGCCCGGCCCCGGCCCGGCCGCCGGCCGCGCGCACCATCCGGCTGGGCAGCCCACGCCCCCGGCTGCGCATGGTGAGCCTCGCGCTGACCCTGGTGATGTTCGCCTTCGTCGTACGGCTCCTGCAGGTGCAGGCCGTCGACGCGAGCGAGTACGCCTCGAAGGCCGACCGGAACCGGTACGTCGGCCGGGTGCTGGCCGCCGAGCGGGGCGGGATCACCGACCGCAACGGCGTCGACCTGGCGATCAGCACCGACGCCAACGACATCACGGCCGACCCGACGATGTTCACGCGCGAACAGCTGAAGATCGACGACGGGCCCGAGCAGGCGGCCGCTCTCCTCGCGCCGATCCTCGGCGCGGACCAGGAGGAGCTCACCGAGAAACTGAGCACCCGGAACACGCGCTACGTCGTCCTCGCCCGCCGCCAGACCCCCCAGGTCTGGAACCAGATCAGAGACCTGCGGTCCGCACTCGTGCAGCGGTCCGGCAAGGAGAAGGGCACGGTCAACGTCCTGGCCGGCGTCTTCCAGGAGCCCAGCAGCCAGCGCGTGTACCCCAACGGGGGCCTCGCCTCCGGGATACTGGGCTGGGTCAATGCCGAGGGCAAGGGCGGCGGCGGCATCGAGCAGCAGATGAACAGCCGCCTGTCGGGCAAGGACGGCAAGATCCGCTACGCCCAGTCCGGCGGCCGTCTCGTGCCCACCGCGGGCTCCGCCGAGACCCCGGCCGTGGCCGGCTCCGACGTGGAGCTGACCATCGACCGCGACATCCAGTGGGCCGCGCAGAACGCCATCACCGAGCAGGTGAAGAAGTCCAAGGCCGACCGCGGGTACGTGATCGTGCAGGACACCCGCACCGGCGAGGTCCTCGCCATGGCCAACTCGCCCGGCTTCGACCCCAACGACCTCACGAAGGCGAACCCGGACGCACTCGGCAACGCGGCCCTCCAGGACGCCTACGAGCCCGGCTCCACCGCCAAGGTCATGTCGATGGCCGCCGTGCTGGAGGAGAACGTCGCGACCCCGGGCACCCACGTCACCGTGCCCAACCGGCTGCACCGCGGCGACCGGCTGTTCAAGGACGACATCGACCACCCGACCTGGTACCTGACCCTCAACGGCGTCCTCGCCAAGTCCAGCAACATCGGCACCATCCTCGCCACCGGCGAACTCGGCAGGAACCAGCGCGAGTCCAACAGGATCCTCTACTCGTACCTGCGCAAGTTCGGCATCGGCAGCTACACCGGCCTCGGCTTCCCCGGCGAGACCAAGGGCATCCTGGCCGCGCCCGGCGACTGGTCGACCTCGCAGCAGTACACGATCCCTTTCGGCCAGGGCGTGTCGATGAACGCCATGCAGGCGGCCTCCGTCTACTCCACGATCGCCAACGGTGGCGTACGCGTCGAACCGACCCTCGTCCGGGGCATCAAGGGGCCGGACGGCCGCTTCACCCCCACTCCGAAACCCGACAGGAGCCGGGTCGTGAGCGAGAAGACGGCGAAGACCCTCGCCCGGATGCTGGAGTCCGTCGTGGACGACGAGGAGGGCACCGGCACCAAGGCACGCATCCCCGGCTACCGGGTCGCGGGCAAGACGGGTACGGCCAACCGTGTGGATCCGGCCACCGGCCGCTACCGCGGCTACACCTCGTCCTTCGCCGGGTTCGCGCCCGCCGACAAGCCGAGGATCACCGTCTACTGCGCCATCCAGAACGCCACCAAGGGCAACTACTTCGGCGGCCAGATCTGCGGACCCATCTACAAGGAGGTCATGGAGTTCGCCCTGAAGACCCTCCAGGTCCCGCCCACCGGGGCGAGGCCGGCGAACCTGCCGGTCGCCTTCACCCCCTGACCCGCCTCCCGCCCCCACCTGACCCGCCCGCCGATCAGCGCACCAGCCAGGAACCGCATCGTGACCATGATCACTCCCGGCCCGGGGGACCACCCACCGCGGCCCCGCTCGCACAAACCCTCGCTTCGCCCCGCCGGGGGTGCGCCCGGTACGCTCACCGCCGTGCCACACGCTGATCAGTCCCAAACCACCCAGAAGGACGTTCCCGTGACCTACCCGGGACCGCCCAGGCCGCTCCAGGTCTCCGCCACACCCCTCGCGGACCTCGCCGGCCAGGTGGGTGCCGAGCAGTCGGGGAGCGCCGCGGAGGTCACGGGCATCACCCATGACTCGCGCGCCGTCCGCCCCGGCGACCTGTACGCCGCCCTGCCCGGTGCCCGTCTGCACGGCGCCGACTTCGCGGACCAGGCGGCCGGCCTCGGCGCCGTCGCCGTGCTCACCGACCCGAGCGGCGCCGAGCGCGCCGCCGCGGCCGGACTCCCCGCGCTCGTGGTGGAGAACCCGCGCGCGCGGATGGGCGAGCTGGCGGCCACGATCTACGGCCACCCGGGCCGCGACCTGCTCCAGATCGGCATCACCGGCACCTCCGGCAAGACCACCACCGCCTACCTCGTCGAGGGGGGCCTGCGGACCGTGCGCTCCACGGGGCTCATCGGCACGGTCGAGATGCGCGTCGGCGACGAGCGCATCAAGTCCGAGCGGACCACCCCCGAGGCCACCGACCTGCAGGCCCTGTTCGCGGTCATGCGTGAACGCGGTGTCGACTCGGTCGTCATGGAGGTGTCCAGCCACGCGCTGGTCCTCGGCCGGGTCGACGGCTGCGTCTTCGACGTGGCCGTCTTCAACAACCTCAGCCCGGAACACATGGAGTTCCACTCCGGCATGGAGGACTACTTCCAGGCCAAGGCGCAGCTGTTCACCCCGGAACGCAGCAGGCTCGGTGTCGTGAACCTCGACGACGCGTACGGCCGTCGGCTTCTCGACGAGGCCACCGTCCCGGTCGTGACCTTCTCCGCCGAGGGGCACCCGGACGCCGACTGGCGCGCCGAGGACGTCCGGGTCGGCCCGATGGACTCGACGTTCACGGTGGTCGGGCCCAAGGGTGAGCGGATCACCGCCAGGTCGCCGCTGCCGGGCTCCTTCAACGTCGCCAACACCCTGGCGGCCGTCGCCGCGCTGGCCGTCGCCGGGATCGACCCGCAGACCGCCGCGGACGGCATCGCCGCCGTACCGGGCGTGCCGGGCCGGCTGGAGCGCGTGGACGCCGGGCAGCCCTACCTCGCGGTCGTCGACTACGCCCACAAGACGGACGCCGTCGAGTCGGTCCTCAAGGCGCTGCGCAAGGTCACCGAGGGCCGTCTGCACATCGTGCTCGGCTGCGGCGGCGACCGGGACACCACCAAGCGCGCGCCGATGGGCGCCGCCATGGCCCGCCTCTCCGACACGGCCGTACTGACCTCCGACAACCCCCGCTCCGAGGACCCCCTCGCGATCCTCGCGACGATGCTCGAAGGCGCGGCGTCCGTGCCGGTGCACGAGCGCGGCGAGGTCCTCCTCTTCGAGGACCGGGCCGCCGCGATCGCCGCGGCGGTGGCGCGCGCGCAGCCCGGCGACACCGTGCTGGTCGCGGGCAAGGGCCACGAGCAGGGCCAGGACATCGCCGGCGTGGTCCGTCCCTTCGACGACCGCCAGGTGCTTCGCGAAGCTATCCAGCAGACCCAGGGATGAACTTGTGATCGCCCTCTCCCTCGCCGAGATCGCAGAAGTCGTCGGCGGGCAGACGCACGACATACCGGATCCGTCGGCGCAGGTCACCGGACCGGTCGTCCGGGACTCCCGTGAGGTGGAGCCCGGCAGCCTCTTCGTCGCCTTCGCGGGCGAGCGTGTGGACGGACACGACTTCGCGGCCGCGGTCGTCGAGGCGGGTGCGGCGGCCGTGCTGGCGTCCCGCCCCGTCGGCGTGCCCGCGATCGTCGTGCCCGACGTCCAGGCGGCGCTCGGCGCCCTCGCCCGGCACGTCGTGCGCAAGCTCGGAACCACCCTCGTGGCCCTCACCGGCTCCGCGGGCAAGACCAGCACCAAGGACCTCGTCGCCCAGGTGCTCCGGCGCAAGGCGCCGACCGTGTTCACGCCCGGCTCCCTCAACAACGAGATCGGGCTGCCGCTCACCGCGCTCAGCGCCACCGAGGACACCCGCTTCCTGGTGCTGGAGATGGGCGCCCGGGGCATCGGTCACATCCGGTACCTCACGGAGCTGACGCCGCCGAGGATCGGCCTCGTGCTCAACGTCGGCACCGCCCACATCGGCGAGTTCGGCGGCCGCGAGCAGATCGCGCAGGCCAAGGGCGAACTGGTGGAGGCCCTGCCGTCCGCGGAGGAGGGCGGCGCCGCGATCCTCAACGCCGACGACCCCCTCGTACGGGCCATGGCGTCCCGTACGAAGGCCCGGGTGATCCTCTTCGGAGAGTCCGGCGAAGCGGACGTACGGGCCGAGAACGTGACGCTCACGGACGCCGGACAGCCCGCCTTCAGGCTTCACACACCCTCCGGTGCAAGTGATGTGACCATGCGCCTGTACGGTGAGCACCACGTGTCGAACGCGCTCGCCGCGGCCGCCGTCGCCCATGAGCTGGGCATGTCCGCAGACGAGATCGCCACCGCGCTCTCCGAGGCGGGCTCCCTCTCCCGCTGGCGCATGGAGGTCACCGAGCGCCCGGACGGCGTGACGGTCGTCAACGACGCCTACAACGCGAACCCCGAGTCCATGCGAGCCGCTCTGCGCGCGCTCGCGGCCATGGGCAAGGGGCGGCGGACCTGGGCGGTGCTCGGCAAGATGGCCGAGCTCGGGGACGAATCGCTCGCCGAGCACGACGCGGTCGGACGGCTCGCCGTCCGGCTCAATGTCGGCAAGCTCGTCGCGGTCGGGGGCAGGGAAGCGTCCTGGCTGCAACTGGGCGCATATAACGAGGGTTCGTGGGGTGAGGAGTCGGTGCACGTGTCCGACGCACAGGCGGCGATCGACCTGTTGCGCAGTCAGCTGCGCCCGGGGGACGTCGTGCTCGTGAAGGCGTCCCGGTCGGTCGGGCTCGAGAGCGTGGCGCAGGCGCTGCTCGACAGCGGCAACGAGGGTGAGGTTGCCGCGCGATGATGAATCAGATCCTGTTCGCAGGGGTCATCGGTCTCTTCCTGACCCTGGTCGGCACCCCGCTGCTGATCAAGCTGCTGGCCCGCAAGGGCTACGGTCAGTACATCCGCGACGACGGCCCGCGCGAGCACGCCAGCAAGCGCGGTACGCCGACGATGGGTGGTATCGCCTTCATCCTGGCGACGATCGTCGCGTACTTCCTCGCCAAGGTGATCTCGGGCCAGCCGCCCACCTTCTCGGGTCTGCTGGTGCTCGGCCTGATGGCCGGCATGGGCCTCGTCGGCTTCCTCGACGACTACATCAAGATCGTCAAGCGCCGTTCGCTCGGTCTGCGGGCCAAGGCGAAGATGGCCGGCCAGCTGATCGTCGGCATCGGCTTCGCCGTCCTCGCGCTGCAGTTCCCGGACGCCCGCGACCAGACGCCCGCCTCCACCAAGATCTCCTTCGTCCAGGACTTCGGCTGGACCATCGGCCCGGTGCTGTTCGTCATCTGGGCGCTGTTCATGATCCTCGCCATGTCGAACGGCGTGAACCTCACCGACGGCCTCGACGGCCTCGCCACCGGCGCCTCCGTCCTCGTCTTCGGCGCGTACACCTTCATCGGCGTCTGGCAGTTCCAGGAGTCCTGCGCCAACACGCAGACGCTGACCAACCCGTCCGCCTGTTACGAGGTACGCGATCCACTGGACCTCGCGATCGTGGCCTCCGCGCTGATGGGCGCCTGCCTGGGCTTCCTGTGGTGGAACACCTCGCCGGCCAAGATCTTCATGGGCGACACCGGCTCCCTGGCCCTCGGCGGCGCGCTCGCGGGTCTCGCGATCTGCTCCCGCACCGAGCTGCTGCTCGCGCTCCTCGGCGGTCTGTTCGTCCTCATCACCATGTCGGTCGTCATCCAGGTCGGCTCGTTCAAGCTGACCGGCAAGCGGGTCTTCCGGATGGCCCCGCTCCAGCACCACTTCGAACTCAAGGGCTGGTCCGAGGTTCTCGTCGTGGTCCGCTTCTGGATCATCCAGGGCATCTGTGTGATCGTCGGACTGGGCCTCTTCTACGCGGGATGGGCGGCCGACAAGTGACCGACTGGCAGGGCAAGCGCGTCACCGTCGCCGGGCTCGGCGTCTCGGGCATCCCGGCGGCCAAGGTCCTGCACGGCCTCGGCGCCGTCGTCACGGTCGTCAACGACGGCGACGACGAACGCGCCCGCGCGCAGGCCGCCGACCTGGAGGCGCTCGGCATCACCGTGCGCCTCGGCGACGGCGCCACCCTGCCCGAGGGCACCGAACTCGTCGTCACGGCCCCCGGCTGGAAGCCCGACAAGCCGCTGTTCGACGCGGCACGTGCGGCCGGCCTGGAGATCTGGGGCGACATCGAGCTGGCCTGGCGGCTGCGGGGACCCGATGCCGCCCCCTGGCTGGCCGTCACGGGCACCAACGGCAAGACCACGACCGTCCAGATGCTCGCCTCGATCCTGACGGCGGCGGGCCTGCGCACGGCCGCCGTCGGCAACATCGGCGTCTCGCTGCTGGACGTCGTCCTCGGTGACGAGCCCTACGACGTGCTGGCCGTGGAGCTGTCCAGCTACCAGCTGCACTGGGCGCCCTCCCTGCGCGCCCACTCCGCCGCCGTCCTGAACCTCGCCCCCGACCACCTCGACTGGCACGGCTCCATGGAGGCCTACGCCGCCGACAAGGGCCGTGTGTACGAGGGCAACCGGGTCGCCTGCGTCTACAACGTGGATGCCACCGACAAACCGTCCACCGAGGACCTGGTGCGCGAGGCGGACGTCGAAGAGGGCTGCCGGGCCGTCGGGTTCACCCTCGGCACCCCGGGCCCGTCCCAACTCGGCGTCGTGGACGGCATCCTGGTCGACCGCGCCTTCGTCGAGAACCGGCAGAAGAACGCCCAGGAGCTCGCCGAGGTCGCGGACGTGAACCCGCCGGCCCCCCACAACATCGCCAACGCCCTCGCCGCGGCCGCACTCGCGCGGGCCTACGGGGTGCCCGCCAAGGCCGTACGGGACGGGCTGCGGGCCTTCACCCCGGACGCCCACCGCATCGCCCACGTGGCCGACGTGGACGGCGTCGCCTACATCGACGACTCCAAGGCCACCAACACGCACGCGGCGCAGGCCTCGTTGGCGGCCTACGCGTCGATCGTGTGGATCGCGGGCGGCCTCGCCAAGGGCGCGACCTTCGACGAGCTCGTCGCCGGTGCCGCCGGGCGGCTGCGGGGCGCCGTACTGATCGGCGCGGACCGCGCGCTGATCCGGGAAGCGCTCGCGCGACACGCGCCCGAAGTGCCGGTCGTCGACCTCGACCGGACCGACACTGGGGCGATGCTCGCCGCGGTCCGCGAGGCGCGGACGCTGGCGCGGGCGGGCGACACCGTGCTCCTGGCGCCGGCCTGTGCGTCGATGGACATGTTCGTCAACTACAACAAGCGTGGGGACGCGTTCGCGCAGGCTGTGCGCGAACTCTCCTCCGCGGACGGCTGACCCGGCCCGGCCCTGCCTGGCGGCGCCGGGTGACCCTGGGAGGGACGCGTGAGACGGATCCGTTCGGTCGGCGGCGAGGGCGCCCCCGATGCCCGGTAGCCGTACGAGCCGTGCGCCCCTCCAGCGGGTCACCCGGCGGCCGCCCGTCTCCCGGCCGCCGCGCGAGAACCCCGTGCGGCGCTTCCTCACCCGGGCGCGCAAGGCCTGGGACCGCCCGCTGACGGCGTACTACCTGATCCTCGGCGGCAGCCTGCTGATCACCGTGCTGGGGCTGGTGATGGTCTACTCCGCCTCGCAGATCACGGCGCTGCAGAAGTCGCTGCCGGGCACCTTCTTCTTCCGCAAGCAGTTCCTCGCGGCCGCGATCGGCACCGCGCTGCTGCTCGCGGCCTCCCGGATGCCGGTCAAACTGCACCGGGCGCTGGCCTACCCGCTGCTGGCCGGCTGCGTCTTCCTCATGGCCCTGGTTCAGGTGCCCGGAATAGGGCAGTCGATCAACGGCAACCAGAACTGGATCGCCGTCGGCGGCTCGTTCCAGATCCAGCCCAGCGAGTTCGGCAAGCTGGCGCTCGTGCTCTGGGGGGCCGACCTGATGGCCCGCAAGGAGGACAAGCGGCTGCTGACACAGTGGAAGCACATGCTGGTGCCGCTCGTTCCGGTGGCGTTCATGCTCCTCGGGCTGATCATGCTCGGCGGCGACATGGGAACCGCGATCATTCTCACGGCGATCCTGTTCGGCCTGCTGTGGCTGGCCGGGGCGCCGACGCGGCTGTTCGTGGGCGTGCTGTCCGTGGCCGGGCTCATCGGGTTCGTCCTGATCAGGACCAGCGAGAACCGTATGGCCCGCCTGGCCTGCATCGGAGCCACCGAACCCCGTACGGACGGCGCCGACTGCTGGCAGGCCGTGCACGGCATCTATGCGCTCGCCTCGGGCGGGATCTTCGGCTCGGGACTGGGCGCCAGTGTGGAAAAATGGGGCCAACTCCCGGAAGCGCACACCGACTTCATCTTCGCCGTCACCGGCGAGGAACTGGGCCTCGCGGGGACGCTGTCGGTGCTCGCCCTCTTCGCGGCTCTAGGCTATGCGGGTATCCGCGTGGCCGGACGCACGGAGGACCCCTTCGTCAGGTATGCCGCGGGAGGCGTGACCACCTGGATCACCGCTCAGGCAGTGATCAACATCGGTGCGGTGCTCGGTCTGCTGCCGATCGCCGGAGTCCCGCTCCCGCTGTTCTCCTACGGGGGATCCGCCCTGCTGCCGACCATGTTCGCCATCGGGTTGCTGATCGCCTTCGCGCGCGACGAGCCCGCTGCGCGGGCGGCGCTGGCCATGCGGCAACCCCGCTTTGGTAGAAAGCGTGGCGGCGGCCCCTCGGGGCCAGGGAGATGGAACACGATGCGACGGCGTGTCTCGGCACGTTCGTCCGGAGAGCGGTGAATTTCGGTGCATGTCGTACTCGCCGGTGGCGGAACCGCCGGTCACATCGAGCCCGCGCTCGCCCTCGCGGACGCCCTGCGCAGGCAGGACCCGACCATGGGCATCACGGCCCTGGGCACGGAGCGCGGCCTCGAGACCCGCCTCGTCCCCGAGCGCGGCTACGAACTCGCGCTGATCCCCGCCGTGCCCCTGCCGCGCAAGCCCACCCCCGAGCTGATCACCGTGCCCGGCCGGCTGCGCGGCACGATCAAGGCGACCGAGCAGATCCTGGAGCGCACCAAGGCGGACGCCGTGGTCGGCTTCGGCGGCTACGTGGCCCTGCCCGGCTATCTCGCCGCCAAGCGCCTCGGCGTGCCGATCGTGGTCCACGAGGCCAACGCCCGCCCCGGCCTCGCCAACAAGATCGGCTCCCGGTACGCCGCCCAGGTCGCCGTCTCCACCCCGGACAGCAAGCTCCGTGACGCCCGCTACATCGGCATCCCGCTGCGCCGCGCCATCGCCACCCTCGACCGGGCCGCCGCCCGTCCCGAGGCCCGCGCGATGTTCGGCCTCGACCCGAACCTGCCGACCCTGCTGGTCTCCGGCGGCTCCCAGGGCGCCCGCCGCCTCAACGAGGTCGTCCAGCAGGTCGCGCCCTACCTCCAGCAGGCAGGGATCCAGATCCTGCACGCGGTCGGCCCGAAGAACGAACTGCCACAGGTGCACCAGATGCCGGGGATGCCCCCGTACATCCCGGTACCGTACGTGGACCGGATGGACCTCGCGTACGCCGCGGCCGACATGATGCTCTGCCGCGCGGGCGCGATGACCGTCGCCGAACTCTCCGCCGTCGGACTCCCGGCCGCCTACGTCCCGCTGCCCATCGGCAACGGCGAACAGCGGCTGAACGCCCAGCCGGTGGTCAAGGCCGGCGGCGGGCTGCTGGTCGACGACGCGGAGCTGACACCCCAGTGGGTGCAGCAGAACGTGCTGCCCGTCCTCGCCGACCCGCACCGGCTCTACGAGATGTCCCGCGCGGCCAGCGAGTTCGGCCGCAGGGACGCCGACGACCTGCTCGTCGGGATGGTGTACGAGGCGATCGCGTCGCGCCGTTAAGGGCGCGGCAGGAGGCAGGGGAGCGTGGCCGGACCGACCACCGCCGAACGTGGCGCAGACGAGGATCTGGACTCCGGCCCGCCGCCCCGGCGGAGGCTCCCCGGCCCCCGGGCGCTGATCGCCGCAGCGGTCGCGCTGGTGCTTCTCGGCGGCGCCTCGCTCTGGGTCCTGTACGGGTCCTCGTGGCTGCGGGCCGAGCGGGTGTCCGTGTCGGGCACCCGCGTGCTCACCGAGGCGGAGGTGCGCGAGGCCGCCGACGTCCCCCTCGGCGACCCGCTGATCTCCGTCGACCTCGACGGGATCGAGTCACGTCTGCTCGCGAGATTGCGCCGAATCGACTCGGTCGAGGTCACCCGTTCCTGGCCGCACGGAATCGGGCTGAAAGTGCGCGAACGTACTCCGGTCCTCATTGTCGAAGCGCCCGGAAATGCGGGCAAGTACGTCGAAGTGGATGCGAAAGGGGTGCGTTTTGCCACGGTTTCGCGTGCTCCGGAAGGGGTGCCCGTACTGGAAATGGCGGTATCCCGGTCCGGTTCGTCGGCCGCCGGTCCGCCGCGATTCGGGGAGGACCGGCTCGTACGGGAGGCCGTGCGGGTCGCCGGTGCCATTCCTGCCGTGATCGCGCACGACACCCGCGTCGTCAAGGTCCGTTCCTACGACGCCATCTCGCTGGTGTTGACCGGGGACCGGACGGTCGCGTGGGGAAGCGCCGAGAAGGGGCGCGCGAAGGGCCGCGCGCTCACCGCCCTGATCAAAGCCGCCCCGGACGCGGGGCACTTCGACGTGAGCGTTCCCACCGCGCCCGCGTCATCGGGGAGTTGACGCGCATCCGCGCAGGCCAGCACCCTGGTTGGGCATCGCTATGCCTGATCACATAGGGTGAAAAGAAAAACGGGAGGTTCGGCGTGTTCGTTGAACGTGCGCCACTTGTCGACTTAGTGTCCTGTTCGGAAGAGTCCAAGGAACAGTCACACTGGTAACCCTAAACTTCAGCGTTAGGGTTCGGGTCGGCGTTCGGACCGTCCCACTTCGGCATCAGTCGTCGCATCACGGGTACCCCGGGAAGCGGCGACACGTAACTCGAGGCGAGAGGCCTTCGACGTGGCAGCACCGCAGAACTACCTCGCAGTCATCAAAGTCATCGGTGTCGGCGGCGGTGGTGTCAATGCCATCAACCGGATGATCGAGGTCGGTCTCAAGGGCGTCGAGTTCATCGCCATCAACACCGACGCGCAAGCTCTGTTGATGAGCGACGCCGACGTCAAGCTCGACGTCGGCCGCGAACTCACCCGCGGACTCGGCGCCGGCGCCAACCCGGCCGTCGGCCGCAAGGCGGCCGAGGACCACCGCGAGGAGATCGAGGAGGTCCTCAAGGGGGCCGACATGGTCTTCGTGACGGCCGGCGAGGGCGGCGGCACCGGCACCGGCGGCGCACCCGTCGTGGCCAACATCGCCCGCTCCCTGGGCGCCCTCACCATCGGCGTGGTCACCCGCCCCTTCACCTTCGAGGGCCGCCGCCGCGCCAACCAGGCCGAGGACGGCATCGCGGAGCTCCGCGAAGAGGTCGACACCCTCATCGTCATCCCGAACGACCGGCTGCTGTCCATCTCGGACCGCCAGGTCTCGGTGCTGGACGCGTTCAAGTCGGCCGACCAGGTCCTGCTCTCCGGTGTCCAGGGCATCACCGACCTCATCACCACCCCCGGTCTGATCAACCTCGACTTCGCCGACGTCAAGTCCGTGATGTCCGAGGCCGGTTCGGCCCTCATGGGCATCGGCTCGGCCCGCGGCGACGACCGCGCGGTGGCCGCCGCCGAGATGGCGATCTCCTCGCCGCTCCTGGAGGCGTCCATCGACGGCGCACGGGGCGTGCTCCTCTCCATCTCCGGTGGCTCCGACCTCGGCCTCTTCGAGATCAACGAGGCCGCGCAGCTGGTCAGCGAGGCCGCCCACCCCGAGGCCAACATCATCTTCGGCGCGGTCATCGACGACGCCCTCGGCGACGAGGTCCGGGTCACGGTCATCGCGGCCGGCTTCGACGGCGGCCAGCCCCCGGCCAAGCGGGACAACATCCTCGGCTCGGCCGCGGCCAAGCGCGAGGAGCCGGCCCCGGTCCGGCCCGCGGAGAACCGGCCGTCCTTCGGCTCGCTCGGCAGCGTCAAGCCGAAGGAGGAGCCGGCGCCCGCTCCGGAGCCGGTGAACGACGTGGCTGTCGCCCCGCCCGTCCCGCCGTCCCGGTCCTACTCGGACAGTGCGGCGGAGGAGCTGGACGTGCCGGACTTCCTCAAGTGATAGGACGGCGCGGAGCCGTGAGCGGCGCGCACTTCGCCTTCACCGACAGGTGGGGCGGGGTGAGCGCCGCTCCGTATGACCAGCTCAATCTCGGCGGGGCGGTCGGGGACGACGCGGGCGCCGTGACGACGAACCGGGAGCTGGCGGCCAAGTCGCTGGGCCTGGAGCCGGACCGGGTCGTCTGGATGAACCAGGTGCACGGCGCGGACGTGGCCGTCGTCGACGGGCCGTGGGGCATCGGCGACCTGCCCTCCGTCGACGCGGTCGTCACCACCCGGCGCGGTCTCGCGCTCGCCGTCCTCACCGCCGACTGCGTACCCGTCCTGCTGGCCGATCCCGTCGCCGGGGTCGTGGCCGCCGCCCACGCGGGCCGGCCCGGCATGGTCGCCGGGGTCGTCCCCGCCGCCGTACGGGCCATGACCGAACGCGGCGCCGATCCCGCCCGGATCGTCGCCCGCACCGGACCCGCCGTCTGCGGCCGGTGTTACGAAGTGCCCGAGGCGATGCGCGCCGAGGTGGCCTCCGTCGAGCCGGCCGCGTACGCCGACACCAGTTGGGGCACGCCCTCGGTCGACGTGTGCGCCGGAGTGCACGCACAGCTGGAGCGCCTCGGGGTGCACGACCGGGAGCAGTCGCCGGTGTGCACGCTGGAGTCGCGCGACCACTTCTCGTACCGTCGCGACGGCGCCACAGGGCGACTCGCGGGATATGTCTGGCTGGACTGATGGGCATGACGGACCGTAAGGCGCAACTCGCCGGAAACCTGGCGAAGGTGGAGAGTCGTATCGCGGCCGCGTGCGCGGCCGCGGGGCGTGGCCGGGACGAGGTCACGCTGGTCGTGGTGACCAAGACCTACCCGGCGGACGATGTGCGGATCCTGTCGGAACTCGGTGTGCGTCACGTCGCCGAGAACAAGGACCAGGACGCGGCTCCCAAGGCTGCTGAATGTTCGGATCTGCCCCTTGTGTGGCATTTCGTGGGGCAGCTGCAGACCAACAAAGTCCGCTCTGTGGTGCGTTATGCGGATCTCGTGCAGTCGGTCGATCGTTCCCGGCTCGTCACGGCTCTGTCGAAGGAGGCCGTCCGGGCCGGACGCGAGGTGGGCTGTCTCATCCAGGTCGCGCTCGACGCCGACGCGAGCGGCCGGGGGGAGCGAGGAGGTGTCGGGCCGGACGGGATCGAAGAGTTGGCCGACCTCCTCGCGGGGGCGCCGGGGCTGCGGGTCGATGGTCTGATGACCGTCGCGCCGCTCACCGGGGAGTACGCCGGACGGCAACGGGCCGCTTTTGAGCGGTTGATGGATTTGTCGACCGACCTGCGCCGAGCCCATCCGGCTGCGAACATGGTCTCCGCCGGGATGAGTGCGGACCTCGAGGAGGCCGTGGCGGCCGGAGCGACACATGTGCGCGTCGGCACCGCGGTACTCGGAGTCCGTCCCGGGCTCGGGTAACGTCGCCAAGAAGTCGGACCACAGCAGAAAATATGGTCATTCCGCCGAGAGGCGGGCGCAACGACCTCGTGGATCGCGGGCACTTGGAAGTCGTCGGTGGATCCACCACAGAGCGGAGGACTCAGAGCATGGCCGGCGCGATGCGCAAGATGGCGGTCTACCTCGGCCTCGTGGAGGACGATGGGTACGACGGCAGGGGATTCGACCCCGATGACGACTTCGAGCCCGAGCTCGACCCGGAGCCCGAGCGGGATCACCGCCGGCACGAGCCGGTGCATCAGGCACACCAGTCACACCAGTCCCAAAGGGATGAATCGGTGCGAGTGGTGCAGCCGCCCGTCCAGCGCGAGCCGGTGGCGCACGCCACTTCGCTTCCCGCGGAATCGGCGCGACCCGCCCGGATCGCGCCCGTGGCGTCCATCACACAAGAACGTTCGAGTCTGGAGAAGAACGCACCGGTGATCATGCCCAAGGTCGTGTCCGAGCGAGAGCCTTACCGGATCACCACGTTGCACCCCCGGACCTACAACGAGGCCCGTACCATCGGGGAACACTTCCGTGAGGGCACCCCGGTGATCATGAATCTGACTGAGATGGATGACACAGACGCGAAGCGACTTGTCGACTTTGCGGCCGGTTTGGTGTTTGGTCTTCACGGCAGCATCGAGCGGGTGACGCAGAAGGTGTTCCTGTTGTCGCCTGCTAACGTCGATGTCACGGCGGAGGACAAGGCCCGCATCGCAGAGGGCGGGTTCTTCAACCAGAGCTGAGACGCACGACCGGAACAAGGCATGGAACAGGGGAGAGGGAAGCACGGATCATGAGCGTGGTTTGGCAAGTGCTCTGGGTCGCTCTGATGTGTTTCCTCATCGTGCTGATCTTCCGGTTGGTCATGGACTACGTGTTCCAGTTCGCCCGCTCGTGGCAACCCGGCAAGGCGATGGTGGTCGTTCTGGAGGCCACCTACACTGTCACTGATCCACCGCTCAAGCTTCTGCGGCGGTTCATCCCGCCGCTGCGTCTCGGGGGCGTGGCGCTCGACCTGTCCTTCTTCGTACTGATGATCATCGTCTACATCCTGATCAACATCGTGGGTGGACTCGCGAGGTGACTGTGGACGATCCGGTCTTGCCGACTGCCGATGACTACGTTGAGGTGAAGAGATGCCGTTGACCCCCGAGGACGTGCGGAACAAGCAGTTCACGACCGTCCGCCTCCGAGAAGGCTATGACGAGGACGAGGTCGATGCCTTCCTCGATGAGGTCGAAGCCGAACTGACGCGCCTGCTGCGCGAGAACGAGGACCTGCGCGCCAAACTGGCCGCGGCCACGCGTGCTGCTGCCCAGAACCAGCAGAACATGCGCAAGCCCCCGGAGCCTCAGGACCAGCAGCAGGGCGGCATGCAGCAGGGTGGCATGCAGCAGGGCGGTATGCAGCAAGGTGGCATGCAGCAGGGCGGTATGCAACAAGGCGGTATGCAGCAGCAGGGTATGCGCGGTCCCGGTGGACCCGTACCCGCTGGCATATCGGGCCCGCCGCAGCAGATGGGGGGCCCCATGGGTGGCCCGCCCCAGCTGCCGAGCGGTGCTCCGCAGCTGCCCGCCGGCCCCGGTGGCCAGGGTGGGCAGCAGGGTCCCGGCCAGATGGGTCAGGGACCGATGGGCCAGGGCCCGATGGGTCAGGGCCAGATGCAGCCGCAGATGGGCCAGGGCCAGATGGGTCAGGGTCCCATGGGCGGCCAGCCTCCCATGCAGCAGATGGGCGGCCCGATGGGCGGTCCCATGGGTGGCCCGATGGGCGGCCCCGGTCAGGGTCCCGGCGGCGACAGCGCCGCGCGCGTGCTCTCGCTGGCCCAGCAGACCGCCGACCAGGCGATCGCCGAGGCCCGTTCCGAGGCCAACAAGATCGTCGGCGAGGCCCGTAGCCGCGCCGAGGGTCTGGAGCGGGACGCTCGTGCCAAGGCCGACGCGCTGGAGCGGGACGCGCAGGAGAAGCACCGCGTCGCGATGGGCTCCCTGGAGTCCGCCCGCGCCACGCTGGAGCGCAAGGTCGAGGACCTGCGCGGCTTCGAGCGCGAGTACCGCACGCGTCTGAAGTCGTACCTGGAGTCGCAGCTGCGTCAGCTGGAGACCCAGGCGGACGACTCGCTGGCCCCGCCGCGCACCCCGGCGGCCGCGTCGCTGCCGCCGTCCCCGGCGCCCTCCATGGCTCCGGCAGGCGCGAGCGCCCCGTCGTACGGCGGAAACCCGGGCGGTATGGGCGGAGGCATGGGTGGAGGCATGGGCGGCGCTCCCGCTCCGGCCGCCCCCTCCTACGGCGGTCAGCAGCAGATGTCGCCCGCCATGACCCAGCCGATGGCTCCGGTCCGGCCGCAGGGTCCCTCTCCGATGGGACAGGCTCCCTCGCCGATGCGCGGGTTCCTCATCGACGAGGACGACAACTGACGACTACTGGTACGCCATAGGCGTCGGCAGCGTTCAGGGCGGGGC